>CAZJDM010000067.1:0-22100 GCA_964544765.1 uncultured bacterium | reverse complement strand
GTTATTTGCGGCTCACGCTTTATATGTGGGTATATTTTACACTCTGAATCGCTGATGGGATTATTAGTTTATGCACTCTCTTTATACAGTCTTTTGTGTCAGCAAATTAGTTATTGATTTCAACTTCGATTTCAGGATCAATACTTCGATGAACTGGACACGTTCTAATGCTGGCTAGATATTTATTTTTTAGACTATCTGGAATATTAGAAGGAAATATAATTTTCATAGAAAATTTACCAATTTTACGAGGTGAGGACCGCATATGTTTTTGGGTTTCAATACGAGTACCAGTGAGATCTACATTATCTCGGTCAGCCAGTTTGCTCATAATGGTTAAAACACATGATGATAACGCGCCTGTAAACAAATCCGTAGGAGAAAAGGTTCTTCCTTGTCCACCATTATCAGTAGGTAGATCAGTTTTAATTTTTGATTGACTTTTTTCATGTTCTAGTTCCACCTGATAATCGCCTAAGTAGGTTGCATTAATTTTAGTTGCCATTTAGATGTTCCTCCAAAAAAAATTATAACTCTTTAATGAAAATAACTTAACTATCTCTAACAGCCTTTATATAAGCTATAGAAACCAATATGTCTATCAAAATGGCCCTAAGATCATTTCAAAGTATATTCTTTATTTACAGAGTAAGGGCGGCATGATATATCAGTCGAAATTAATTTAATTTTGGAGGCTGTGATGTCAGTATTTAAACGAATATTATCAACTTTGATAATATGCAAAGCGATAGTCATGTTATCTGCAACAGTAATTGCAGGTGCTTCTACACTGACTTATGAAAAATGTCGCGATCGTAGTTGGGGAAGTCACAATCAATGTAAGGGTTATCCGCGTGATTCGCGATTTACCTTTGAACAATGTATGGATAAACGCTGGGGATGCCCGGATCAATGTGTGGGGTATCCTAACACTACTGGTTTTTCCTTCATAGAATGTATGGATAAACGTTGGGGTAGTTTATCAATGTGTCGGAAATATAAATCACCTCAGGAAATTAATTTTCAAGATTGTATGGAGATGAATCAAGAGAATGAAACTCTTTGTTTGCAATATCTTACAAATATTCCTGAAATACCTTCATTGTTATTTTTCTCAGTTATTCCAACCTTCGATTTATCTAATGGTTGTTGGAATGCTAAGGAAGTTGATTCTTTGGTTCCAGACTTTGTGATAAAAAGTGAAATACTTGAAGTGCTGTCATGTCCATATGCAGACTATCTTAAAATCAAAGTAAAAGGAAAATATCAAGATACCATCCAGCAGGTTTGGGTTAATAAAAAAGATGCTTTTATTATTGATCATCAACATTTATTACGCCCTCCCAAGAGAGTTAGTATTATAGGTTTACCTAAAACATGGTTGGTTAATAATTATTGCCGGAATATCTGCTCTCCGTTTTATACTCATCAACGGCACCTAAATCAACGTTGCATTCCTGGAAATTTAAGTATTTTTGTCGATATTATTTATCGTGTTTCCAAGATAGTTTATGAAAAAACATGTAATGGAGAAGAATATGTTTTAGTTAGATCATGGGATTCTTTATATGAAGAGATTCACTATCATTGGATTCTAAAGCAATTTACCCAACCTTTGGAGTTATAGTTATAATATTGGAGTTATAGTTATAATAATAGATATAATAATCATTTGAGTGATAGTTCAATTTATATCAATTATTCATAGGAGGAGGTATGTTTGGACTGGGCCGTTTCTGATTATTCAGAAACCGATTAAAGCGTTCTAATATGTGTAATTTATCAAAGATTATCGTAGAATACACTCTGTAGGATTGATAATTCTAATCACAATAAAATTGACTTCATTTTCTCATCGAGTAAAATTAAATAGGGAAGGTCTTAGTGGTAGATAACCTTCTTAAAAATTATCATCAATAACTAAAATTATTAAAATTATTAAAATAAATGAAATTATCGAATCAAGGAGAACATAATTGAAAGGTTATTACAGTCTGATAATGGCAATATTTGTATGTTTTCTGTTTGGTTGTAAAACCAGGGCCTTATTTACTCCGCAAGCGTATACTGCAGCCCCAGAAAAAATTGATATCCCCGAAGCTGGGCAATATGATCTGGCTTGGAGCAGAGCTGTATCCCAGGATGAGGCTGAGCGAATGTTCACTAAAACTCTTTCTCCTAATCTTAGCTATCAAGATATAGAACAAAGATTGAAAGAGAGAGGGATAACTTTTAATCCACAAGCCAAAAATTTCTTTGATCGGAGTATGCTTTTATTTTTGATGCGCTTTTTTACTTTTAGTAATATTAATGGACCGTTTCATATGGACGTAATTGCTCATGATAGTTTGCGTCTGGCTAATTTACATGGGAACACGTTGTATTTTGCGCCTAATGCTGGAGTTAACTTATATACTCGTCGAGTACAAGAATTAACAGATGGCTTAAAATCAAGAGGAACTCTTCAAGGGGATCAAATTGAAATTTCTCTTCAATTTAATAACGAGCTTTATTTAGCCTTGGTAGGTCTCTTTTATAATAAGACTAAAATAGAACAGTTACTATATTACCAATTTGGTATAGCCTTTGATCCTCGTCATTTTCCTTATCTTCGAGGGCGCCTAAAGGCCTTTTCTAAAAGAGAATTATTAATTATTTTAAAACAGCTTTTGGGTTTACCGGCTCAAGTAAGTTCCTTTATGGCCCTGAGTAATTTGCTGCGCTTAAACATAGGTGTTAAAGTGAGACCAGAGGATAAGGGAACGTTAGTTAAATATTACGATCCGCAAAATCGTACCATGTTTTTTACCGATGTTAGTTTTTATAACCCTCAAATAGCCAAAACTTCAGCCGATGATGAGGAAAAGTCCAAGGAGATAGCTCTAGGAGCTGATAAAATGCAGCATCTTTTTGGTCTTGCCCATCTTCAGCCCCAACCTCCTCGTATTAAAGAGCCCTTTTTTAATATGTCGTGGGAGTCAGTAGGAAGGGGGCGTCCAAGGGTAATTCCTGGTTCTGTTTTTATTACTGATTTAGATGGTAGTAATAGTTGATCCATCAGGAAATGAAATATCTCGACCCTATAGTTACTGGATTTTGAAAAAAGATGAGGCTACAGGAGTCCAATTTATTAGAGTAAGAATTGATTTACCTCCTCATTATGAAGGAGGGACTTATCATATTAAAGAAATTTTCTATGGGGAAACTCCTATCGGTGTAGAATCTACTAATGATTATCGTTATTTTCGCTTTAATCTAAGCGAGCGTAATATTACCAAAACCATTACTATTAGACCCCAGAAGATAGATGAAAGATAATTAAATCTGAGATGAAAGATATTTAAATCAGAAAGGATGTAAATTATGTCAAAAATGTATTTATGTTTTCTGATAATAGCTTTAACCCATTTATTGAATTGCCATAAAAAGTCCAAGAAAAATCAAGATGATACTAAACCGGCGGTAGAGGTTGATCAAATAGGTGATCAAAAAGATGATTAAAAACCCTCCTTAGGTTCAAGTGATGATAGTACCCAACCGGTGGAAGATGGAACCGGAGCTGGATCAGAGTCCTCAGCTGTTAGTAGTGTAGACGAAAAGGAAAAAAGTACATCTTCAAAAGAAGGTGATTCTTCTTCAGTAAGACAGGTAGAAGGTAGTACACTGGTGTTGAAAGTGGAGATGTTGGTAAAGATACAAGCGGAGGATCAGCGTCAAGTACCCCTAAATCTCTTTTAACTTTATGCAGTAATAAAACGGGTAAGGCAGTGGACCGCACCTTAGACGTTCTCTTAAACATAGTTGGTAAAACAAGGACCCAGTGCCAAGAGGCGGTAACAGATCTAAAGGCTCTTACCAGTTTAAATCTAAATAATCAAAATATTACTGACATTGCTCCTATAGTAGAATTAAAAGGACTCTTGGAACTAAAGCTTAATGGAAACCAAATTGATGATTTGAGTGTTGTTAACCAGTTGACTAATTTAGAACGATTTGAAATGACTCATGCGAATCTTGATTCAATTGAATTTTTAAAAAACTTAATGAAATTAAAGGTTTTAAACCTGGATAACAATAAAATTTCGAATATCGCTGTATTAAGCGACAAGACGCATCTGGAAAGATTGTTTTTAGTTGATAATTCGATCAGTGATATTAGCCAACTTAATTTACTCAGCAACCTTATAAGTTTTGATATTTCTTCGCAACAAGTGGGTCTAGTAAATGTGGATACCATAAAATATTTTGTTAATTTAAAGCGATTGAATATCAGCGCCAATCCCATTATTAGTCTGGCTTTCCTTGATCCCCTTTTGTCTTTAGAAAGGCTAACCTCTAATAATACCAGAATTGCTAATTTACCTCCTGCCTTTTTAAAGCTGAAACAACTGAAATATTTAGATTTATCCTATAGTAAGATAACTAGCTTGGATAATTTAAAAGAGTTGAGCAGTTTATTGAACCTGAATCTTGCTTATAATTGTATTACAAAAGTAGAACCTTTAGCAGGTTTAACCACTATTCAAGAATTGGACCTCTCTCAAAATAATATTGATGATTTTTCGGCCTTATCATCTCTAATCAATGCTGTAATTCAGCAAGGACAACAACGAGATAAAGATTATTGTCATTAGGATTTTTCTACTATGATCGCTAAATATTAATGAAATATTAGTATAATATTATAAAAATGATGAAAACTATTGATTAATATTGTGAATACGTCTATATATATCCTTATTGGCTGGTTAGCCAATCTATCTTAAATTTCAAATTAAGGAGTATTTACTATGAAAAAACTCATAGGGGTTATTGCTATTTATTTATTCTCTGGATTGATTACTTTAATAGCTTCAAAAGGTCCTGATGATAAAATCACTAAAATTGATCGTTGTGAAGACTTAGGCTTTATCGTCCCTAAAGGTAGGAATATTAGTTTTTTATCACCTCACATCAATCCTACAAATCCTGTTAACCAGCTATTTTTATCCAGGTTTTATAGTAACATTGTCCCTTGGATCAGCAGTAGAGTTGATAAAAATAACCAGGAAAGAGAAGCACGAAGAGAAGGTGAAAATAGTTATAGAGAAAATATTTTTAGCAATAGTAAATTTGTTTGCGCTACCTTAGTGAGAGTTGATGGAATTTTCTCCTTTTCTCATTTTAAGGCGGAAGAACTAAAAGCAAGTCATGGTCAATCTGGACATCATGGACATCATGGACATCACGGGGGAAATATGGAGACTGAGAATGGTATTGTAATTGAAGTTGATCAATTACAAAAAGACATTTCTGACAACAGGGCTCACTATCAAAGATTTGTTGTTCATTATGAAGTGCAATCTATAAGAACTCTTTTCCCAGATGACCCCAAATATAAAAGGAGAGATAACGTTGTTATGGGATCAACATTGCGTGTATATCTTAACCAAGAAGGCATGGTTATGTTTGTCGAATTTGTAAGGCCGGCAGAGTACCTTATTCATAGCAGCGAAGTTGTTGATTCAGCAGAGGAGTCTATCTAGTGACATTTATAATTTAAGTAAATTGTCAATAAGTGCATCTATGTCAACTACCATAGATTATAAATATTAATTTATTGAGCGTGAAAGATGAAATCAACTTTAGCAACTTTAATTATTTTGATGGTGGTAATAATATCATGCGGAATAAATAACCGCTCGATATTAACTCTTATTGAATGAATGGAATAGTTGATGTTTAATTTATTACTTATTATTTTTAAAATTTTGATGAATAAATAGATGTTTACTAAAAAACCTACTACTTTAAAAACATTTAGATTTAAATATCTAGCTGATATGGAAACGCCTGTTTCTTGTTATCAAAAACTAACAAAGGATGAACAAGATACCTTTATATTAGAAAGTATGGAAAATGATGGAGCTAGAATGGGGCGTTATTCGGTTATTGGTATGAAACCGATGCTGACTTTTCAACATCAACATGGAAAAACCCAAATAGTACATCATTTACAAAAAAATACCACCCAGTGGAGCGGAGATCCTTTTGATCATTTAAGACAGATATTGGGTGCCTTTACCTTTGAAAGAACTGAGCAGTTCGAATGTGGTGTTTTATGCGGATATATTGGTTATGATGCTATCAGCTATATTGAAAAAATACCCCAAAATAATCCCACCAATTTATCCGCGCCTCAGATATTGTTTGTAATGCCCTTGGAGCTGATTATTTTTGATAATTTTAACCATACCATGCAAATAGTACTACATTACCAATCGCAAACCAGTGAAGATTTACAACTCAATGTAGAAAAGTTAGAGCGTAAGGCTCAAAAGAGATTAAAGCAAATAATTAAGCTATTAGCTAAAAAGAAATCCGCTGTTATTAAGATGAAAAAACATAACCAAGTTTCTTGGGATAAAGTAAGCATTAATCTGTCAGACACTGATTTTACTCAGAAGGTACAAAAAGCTAAAGATTATATTTATAATGGTGATATATTTCAGGTGGTCCTATCTCGCCGCTTCAGTGCGCCTTTTTCTAGCGATCCACTGGATATTTATCGTTTGCTTAGATTAATTAATCCCTCACCCTATATGTATTATTTTAATTTAAGCTCAATGAAAATAGTAGGATCATCACCCGAAACTCTAGTAAAATACGATGGGAATCGGGTTCTAGTTTATCCTATTGCTGGTACTAGACCTAGAGGAAAGAACGCGCTTGAAGATGACCAAATTGCTCAAGAGTTATTGGCCGATGAAAAAGAGTTAGCGGAACATGTTATGTTAGTCGATTTAGGACGCAATGATTTGGGTAAAATTGCTCAATATGGTTCGGTTAATGTTGACAGGTTTAAAAAAATAGAGCGCTTTTCGCATGTAATGCATATTACTTCTATTGTTGCCGCTAAATTAAAAGAAAACTACGATACTGTTGATATATTTAAATCTTGTTTTCCAGCGGGGACAGTGAGTGGAGCTCCTAAAATTAGGGCTATGCAGATAATTGACGAACTTGAAAATATTAATCGTGGACCTTATGCGGGTGCGATTGGTTACTTTGATTTTCAGGGTAGGATGGATACATGTATCGCCATTCGTACTATTTGGGTTGAAGAAGAACAAGCGGTTTGGCAGGCTGGAGCCGGTATTGTAGCTGACTCTGATCCTTCTAAAGAAGAGAATGAAACTAGAATAAAAGCTAGCGCGTTATTGGCAGCTATCAATATGGCTGAGGAGAAAGCAGATTGATTACTGTTATTGATAATTATGATTCATTTACCTACAACCTGGTCCAATACATAGGCAGTCTTGGGCAAGAAATGCAGGTAATTCGCAATGATGTTGTTACACTAGAACAGTTAGAAAAGAAAAACCCCAGCCGTATAATTATTTCTCCTGGTCCTGGATGGCCCAAAGATGCTGGAATTTCTCTAGAGGTTGTTCGGATGTTTGCTCCAAGAATTCCAATATTAGGAGTCTGTTTAGGACATCAGTCAATAGGGGAAGCATTTGGAGGAGTGATTGTAAAGGCCCCTCAATTGATGCATGGCAAAGCTTCCTTAATATTTCATAATCATAAAGATGAAAAAGATAATAAAGATAGTAAAGATAGTAAAAAAACTTTATTTAAGGATATACCGAATCCTTTTTCCGCTTGCCGTTATCATTCATTAATCATTAATCCTAAGGCTATGCCAGATTGTTTGGAAACAATAGCTTGGACGCAAGAACAAGATATTATGGCTATCAAGCATAAAAATTATCCAACATATGGCATGCAGTTTCATCCAGAATCCATATTGACTGAACAAGGATTAAACCTGATAAAGAATTTTTTATCTATGTAAAAGGACGCTTTCATGGAATACTCCCTTATCCTATCAAAATTAATCGAAAAACAAAATCTTGAGGAAACCGAAGCTAGTAAGTTGATGAATCAAATTTTGGAGGGGCAACTTTCTAATGAGCAGATAGCTGGTATTTTAGTAGCCTTACGCAGTAAAGGTGAGACCTTGATTGAAATTGTTGGTTTTGCTAAATCTATGCGTGAACATGCGATCAAAATACCAACAAATTTGGAGGTAGTTGATACCTGCGGAACAGGTGGAGATAAAAGCGGTACTTTTAACATTTCAACTACAGCTGCTTTCATTGCTAGTGGTGCGGGAGTTAATATTGGTAAGCATCATAATAGATCTGTCTCAAGTAAATGTGGTAGCGCTGATGTTTTAGAAGAGCTGGGGATAAATATTTCTGCTCCCATTGATCAAGTTAAAGAATCTCTAGAACAGTTAGGAATAGGTTTTTGCTTTGCTCCCATGTATCATCAATCTTTGAAACATGCAGTGGTTCCCCGTCGAGAGCTGGGTATTAGAACGGTATTTAATTTATTAGGACCATTATTAAATCCATTTTTAGCCAAGCGACAAGTGGTCGGTATCTTTGATAAGTCTTTTACTGAAGGATATGCTCGTATTTTACAGAGCCTGGGTAGTCAACATGTGATAGTCTTACACGGATTAGATGGTTTAGACGAGTTTAGTTTATGCGCTGAAACAATTGTTACTGAGCTACGAAATGGAGAAATTAAAACCCGAACCATGAATCCAGAAATGTTGGGATTTCAATATGTTGATGCTCAAACTATAAAGGGTGGGGATGCCAAAGAAAATGCCGCAATTTTGCAACGCATCCTAGAAGGTGAAAAGGGTCCCATGCGTGATATAGCAGTTTTAAATGCTGCCTTTGTTATTTATGTTTCTGGTAAAACGGATTCTTTAGAGCAGGCGGTTATTAAGGCTCAGGATTCAATTGATGGTGGAGCAGCTTTAGAAAAACTTAATAAGTTGAAACAATTATAGGTAGAGGAGTAGAGATCTAAGTGTATTTAAATAAAATAATTCTTCAAGTAAAAAAGCAAATTGAACGTAATAAAAAAATCCGGTCCCTTGAGTGGTATAAAGATAGTGACTTTCCACAACAAGTACCCAACATTTTTAAAAAGGCTCTACAACAAGATGGGATGTCTATTATAGCTGAAGTAAAAAAAGCATCTCCTTCTAAAGGGATTATCGATCCCCATTTTGATCATCTTCAAATTGCCAAAGACTACGCTCAGGCTGAGGTGGACGCGATTAGTGTACTAACCGAAGAATCTTATTTTCAGGGCTCTTTGAACTATTTAACTGAGATTCGACAAAAAGTAAAATGTCCCTTATTAAGAAAAGACTTTATGATCGATTCTTACCAGTTTTATGAGGCGCGCTATTTTGGAGCTAATTGTGTTTTATTAGTTGTGGCCATTTTAAAACCAACTCTATTAGAAGAATTTTTGTCATTAGCTAGTGAGCTGGAACTTAACGTTATTTGTGAGGTTCATAATGAATCAGATTTAGCTGCTGCTCTAACTGCGGGAGCTGATATCATTGGAATTAATAATAGAAACCTAAAAACTTTCGATGTATCTATCCAAACCACTCTGAATTTGGTAGGCAAAGTTCCTTCAGATAAGTTAATTATAAGTGAAAGTGGCATTAAATGTCGTGAGGATGTGAAAATACTCGAAGACGCGAATGTTGACGCGATTCTAGTGGGGGAGTCTTTGATGAGGTCAAAAAGAAAAGTAGAATTGATTCGTAACTTATTGAGTAGATAGTTTATGTTTATAAAAATCTGTGGAATTACTAATCAAGAAGACGCTCGGTTGGCAGTTAAATACGGTGCGACTGCGCTTGGTTTTATTTTTGCCGAAAGTAAACGCAAGATTAATCTCAATGACGCTAGAGAAATTATTGCAATTTTGCCAACTACCATCTTAAAAGTTGGAGTGTTTGTTGATGAAACCTTTGAAGAAATTTTGAACGTAATTCAGAAAATGGGATTAACGGCAGTACAGTTGCATGGAAATGAATCGATAAAATTGGTGCGGCAGTTAGCTCCAATTGTTAAAGTTATTAAAACTATCAAAGTTAAGGTACCGTTGAATGTAGTTGATGATTCATTGAATAAAGAGATTGATACGTTTTCTCCAGCTTGGAAAATATTGCTGGAACCAAAAATACCAGGGGTTGATGGTGGCTCAGGACAAGCATTCGATTTTGATATGTTAAAAAGGTTGAACCTTAGTAAAGTGATAGTTGCTGGTGGTCTGGGTCTTGATAATATTGAGGAACTGCTTAACGTTTATCGGCCATTTGGTGTTGATGCTTGTTCATGTTTAGAGCAAAGTTATGGTAGGAAAGATCGGCAAAAACTGCAACTATTTTTGGATAAAATTCACAGGTGTCTTAACCTAGGATAACCTAGGATAACCTAGGTTAATTTGGGACAACTTGGAGTAACTTTGATCCAATTTGATAATTTGATGAGGTGAAATAAAAACGATGGAAGATAATTTGGGGACAATTGAAAATAATGGCTATTATGGAAAATTTGGAGGAGCGTTCATCCCGGAGATTCTGCGTCCGGCAATTAATGAACTATCTTTAGTTTTCAATCAAATTAAACATGATGATTCCTTTTGGCAGGATTTTACCACCATTTTATCGGAATATGGAGGTCGACCTACTCCTATCACCTTTTTAAAAAACCTTACCCATCAACTGGGTGGGGCAAAAATCTATGTAAAGCGCGAAGATTTAACTCATACCGGTTCTCATAAGTTCAATAATGTGATGGGACAGGGATTGTTGGCTAAAAAATTAGGAAAGAAGAGAATCATAGCTGAGACGGGTGCTGGGCAACATGGTATAGCAACTGCCACTATGGCCGCTCGTTTGGGTTTTGATTGTACTATTTACATGGGAGAAGAGGATGTCAATCGGCAATACTCCAATGTATTTTGGATCAGGCAGTTAGGTGCAGAAATTGTTGCGGTAAAGGATGGCACCAAAACTTTAAAAGACGCGATTAATGCTGCCATGAGAGATTGGGCCTTTAGTTTTCAAAATACTCATTATGTACTAGGCACTGTATGTGGCCCACATCCTTTTCCATCAATGGTAGCCTGGTTTCAAAGTATAATGGGGCAAGAAGCTCGGGAACAAATTTTATCTAAAGAGGGTAAACTCCCTAAACGAATCTATGCTTGTGTAGGTGGGGGTTCAAATGCTATCGGTATTTTTTCCGCTTTTCTCCAGGATGAAGTCGAATTAGTTGGAGTTGAAGCTGGAGGAGAAGGAACAAAAACCAAACAGCATGCAGCTAGGTTGTATGATGGTTTGGGTAAGGTAGGTGTAACGCATGGCTACAAATCTTACTTCTTGCAAGATGATGATGGTCAGATGAATGATACTTATTCTATTGCCGCGGGATTGGATTATGTAGGAGTCAGCCCGATCTTAAGTTATTTAGCGGAAAAACAAAGAGTAAGGTTTACTATAGCAACTGATAAAGAAGTAATAGAAGCTTTTAGACGGATTGTCGCGGCTGAAGGTTTGATACCGGCTTTAGAAAGTACTCATGCTTTTGCGGTGGCCCTAAAGGAAATAAGTGAGCTGGATCCTAATGAGTGTGTATTAATTAACCAATCTGGACGGGGAGATAAAGATATCTTTTCCATTGCCGATGCTATGAATGATCAAGATTGGGTGAATTTTTTAGCTAAGCGGATTAAATCATGAAACAAACAGATTTGGCAGATACCATCAGAGAGCGATTAAAGAGTAAACCTATTTGTTTAATGACGCATGTAGTCGCTGGTTATCCCAGTGTAGCGGATAATATGCAGATGATAGAGGTTATGGCAGAAACTGGGGTAGATGTTATCGAAATACAATTGCCTTTTTCTGAACCTTCAGCTGATGGACCGCTTTTTACGCTTGCTAATCAAGAAGCGCTTAAGTCTGGTATGACCACTGAAAAATACTTTGCCTTAATGTCGCAAGTAACTGCTAATTGTGACGTTCCTATTTTGATGATGGGTTATTATAATTGTGTTTACCAAATGGGAGAGCAAAAATTTATCGATAAATTAATTGAGGCGGGAGGAAGAGGGTTTATTATCCCTGATTTACCTATAGAGGAAGGAAATCATCTTTATTCTTATTCTTTGAAAAAAGAAATTAGTCCTATTGCCTTTATGACGCCCTTTTCATCTAAAGACAGACTCAAGCAAGTAGGAAAGGCGGGTAGTGGATTTGTTTATGTAGTTTCACGTCAAGGTGTTACCGGTAATCAGACAGCTTTTGGCTCATCTATGGTAGATTATTTAAATCAATGTCGTGAGGCTACCAGCTTACCATTAGCGGTTGGGTTCGGTATAAGTCAACCTGATCATATTAATTTTTTAAAAGGTAAAGTCCAGGTGGCTATTGTTGGAACTAATATCCTTAAAACATGGATGTCTGGCCAACGACCAGCTTTAAAGGATTATTTGCAATCTCTTACCTTGTGATTTGATATTCACATTGTATATTAGAACACTAAAGTTAAACCCACCCTTAAATTTAAACCATCAATTTCTTGGGTTTCTTTGTCATTGTCAAAAAACTCATTTTTCATTCCCACTAAAGTAAACTTTAGCAAAGAGACATAGTGGGCTCCTCCGTGCAGTTCTATTTTTGCGCCATAGGAGAAACTTTCATTAACCCTTGTCCCTCCTAATAATTTTAAACTTAATAATCCTATATGATATACCACATCTCTATAGGGGACAGGTATTGAAAGAGCCATTGCGAGTTGGTTTGGTAATTGCACCCCTAGTTCAGCGGAACATGCAAACTTATTGTCAATGGTGTCTCCGATAATGTCATCTGCTTCTAATGACAGTTTGGCAATAAAAAATTCGTCCTGTAAATTTCCGTATCCCCAGGTTGCGCCTAAATTGACGAGTTGTGCAATTGGTTCAGGTTTTTCGACAGTAATATTGTAAGTTTCAGCTTCTTGTGTAATTTGATTTTCAATATTTTTGGCGTTTTCTACCACTCTTGGAATTTTCTTGATAAACTTTGAATCTCCCATGTTTAAAACACTTACACCAATACCCGATGGTCGTTCTTTGTCAAATCTATACATAATTCCAATATTATGCCCCTGGGATATTCCATATTGAATGGTTGTAAAGGATGGAAAGTCCACGCTGTCAACTTCTAAAGTATCTGCTTCGATATGCTGTTTTATAGTATCTAAGTCCGATTCTTTAGGATTAGTTATTACCGATGATTGAGCTAACTGATAATACGAATATCCAATAGAAAACCCACCAAAAGAAAACGCAAGTCCAACAATTAGACCCAATCTTGCTCTAAAATCATAATTATAAATTGTATCGGCCCCATCGTTTTCTTTATGTGATGCAATTTTTCCTTGCACAAAAGGAACTACTGCAAAATGGGGGAGTGCTAAATCTAGAATTCTCGATTGAGATTCCAGATGGATAGGTTTTTTGTCCTTGATAAGGCCATAAACTTCATCAATGGAGCTAAACTTTTCGGCAAAATTCTTGTTTGAGTATTTTTCGGCTAGGTCATAACTTTCTTTATCAAGTATAGTGCTGATTTCCGCTAGGTTAAAGGCGGGATATTGTAAAAAGGATAACCCAGCAGGATTATAGAACAAAGAATCCGATCCTTCCACCGAGGAAGTGACAGCTTCTGATAATGCCGCAGATTCAACACTATTTATCAATCCTACTTGGGAATAAGCTGTTGTTGCTAAAAAATAAGAATGAAATAAAAATAATGATAAGAAAATGAATATTATCGATAATTTTAAGGATATTTGCATATAAGGCTAATCGGCATTTGTCAGAAAAAGTTAACCTTCCTGATCAAAAGAATGGATAATTCATTGTCTGCCTTATGATTTCAATAGATTATACCTTGACAACTATCTTTTTTGTTCGCATTATAATTACTCAAAGTAATCAGAAAAATGTTTACCAGAATATTTTTGGAATATTATTAACCAAATTTAAGGAGTCAAGGATGATTAGAATTATGTTGTTAGGGATGGTTTTGTGGAGCGTGTCATTTACCGTTTTAGCTGAAGATGCGGATGGGGTAAAGAGTTATCAGGGATCTAAGGCAGTTTTTGCTAAAATTTCTTCTCCTGATGCTTCCTTCTTTAATCCTTATTGTGTTGTCTTTCATATACGGGCCAGTCGATGGAACGATATGAAGGTAGCCGCTGGATATAGCATCGATAAGATTGATATTAAACCTCAAGGCTGGCACGATGATCTTGGTCGGTCTTATTCATTGGTCAATGTGTATTATGTTTCACGAGAAGGTCAAAGAGGAGAAACCTTTTCTTTTAAATGTTTAGAAAAAGTTGTTGAATAAGATTATGACTATGTATTAGATGATCCATGATCTATTGATTTATTGATCTTTTTTCTTAAGTTGTAAAGTCACAGGTACACCATCTCTAGGCCTAATTACAACCAATGACTCAATCTCTGGTTGTAAATTAGGATCTTGTAGCTGGATATCAAAGGTCTGTAGTAATCTAACCATAATTAATTGTGTTTTAGTTAATGCAAATGCTTTGCCTATACAAACATGGGGACCAACTCCAAAAGTGGTGATAGATTATCACAATAAAAATAAATTGAAAGGCACAAAAAGGCACAATTCAAAATTTAGTAACTTTCTTCTTTATAGGTTTTATCTCAATGCCATCAAGGTCAATACCAAACAAAGAAGATAAATTGGAATCATCAATAACTCGGTCACTTTTTGTTCCTGCTTTTTTTAGCAACTTAGAAATATCATCTTCTACTGCTTTGGTTATCAAAGAGCCAACCTCTACTCCCCGTAAAGTAAAAAATAATGAGGAATCATTATCAAGTCTGGCACCTATTCCAAATAACGTGGCGGCTACATGTTTGCACATGCTGGCCCAGTCAGGGCAACTACAATCAAAGGAAATCTCAGAGGGAGATGGAAATAAACCAGAGTCCCTACTGGTAAATATATCTTTCATTGCTTGAGGAAATTTGCCTTCAATAAGTTCTTGTAGAGAGTCAAACTTTCCTTGACTGGCATTTACGAGCTTTTCCCATTTTTCTTCAGAGAAAGATTTAATTTTGATGGCTACTTTATAAGGTTTAGAACTCGATCCCTGAACTAAAGCTTTAATCATTCCCGCTTCAATTTTTAGGTCTAAAATGGCATTATGCCTGACATAACTTCTCCCTCGGCCAATACGATTGGAATAATCTGCGTAGTTTTCTAAGTTCTTGTTCCAAGATTTACCCCACCAAGTATTGGCAATCGTACTTCCCTCTATTATGATTGGGCTAATTCCCGGATTCTTTTTTTGCAGAGTTTTAAGTTTTCGTAAGGCCTTAGCTTTTTTATCTGCTACTGAAACATATGGTTTAAAACCACCATAATATGACATTTATAACCTCTTTGTTTATAGACTGAGTTTAAATAGATCTAAGATATCTTTATTATCCATTTCTGTTATCCAGTTTTCCTTGGTGCTTTTAATAATACTATTAGACAATGTCGATTTTTCTTGGATCATAGTGTCTATTTTTTCTTCCACCGAGCCTTTAGATATAAACTTGTGTACCACTACATTTTTCTTTTGTCCGATCCTAAAGGCTCTATCTGTAGCTTGATTTTCCACTGCAGGATTCCACCATCTGTCATAATGAATGACATGATTGGCAGCGGTTAAATTAAGGCCAACCCCGCCGGCTTTGACCGATAAAATAAAGAAAGGAACATATTCATTGCTTTGAAACCGCTCAATAATCTTCTTTCTCTTAGTTACAGGGATACTTCCATGCAGGATTAAGCTTTCATAGCCAAAGACTTCTTTTAAGTAATCCTTTAAGGGATCTGTAATTTCTTTGAATTGAGTAAAAATTAAGGCCTTTTCTCTTTTTTCAATGATCGTTTGGCAAATTTCTTTGAGCCTTTGAAATTTACCGCTATCTTTTTCTAAAAACTCTTCATTGCCCAAATACTGGTCCGGGTGGTTACATATCTGCTTAAATTTAATTAAGGACCCTAGGATGACTCCCTTTCTTTCAATGCCTTTAAAGGTTTCTAGTGCGTTTTTTATATCTTCTACTAAATTTTTATAGTGTAGTATTTGTTTTTTAGAAAGATCGCAGTAGGATTTCATTTCTATTTTATCTGGGATATCTTTGATGATGGTGCGGTCTGTTTTTAAGCGACGAAGTATATAAGGGCTAATAATCTGTTTTAGATTGCCATATCCATCAGGATTATCTTTTAGACTTTTGGAGTAATCGGTAAACTCTTTGGCATTGCCTAACAGTCCTGGATTAATAAAATCATATAAAGACCAAAGATCTGAAAGCCTGTTTTCAATAGGAGTGCCAGTTAATATGATCCGGTTATAGGATTTTAAATTTTTTACTGCTTTGGTTTGTTTGGTGCCTGGATTTTTAATCGCTTGAGCTTCATCTAGGATAACATAGTTCCATGAGTAAGAATTTAACGTCTCATATCTTTGAATCAAAGCGTAGGTAGTAATAATAAGATCGTAATTTTTTATGAATTGGTTGCTTTTGAGAGTTTCTTTACTAATAGGATTAGCTCCTGGATGAGCGATAAAATATTTTAACTCTGGAGAGAATCTATCTATCTCATGTGACCAATTAGAAAGTAGAGATGCAGGTAACACCAATAAAGATGTATTATTTATTTTAGAGTTTTTCTTCTTTTTAGACTTTAAGTTGTTTAAAAAGGCTAGTACTTGTAAGGTTTTGCCTAAACCCATATCATCAGCCAAGCATGCCCCAAATTGTAAAGAATGGAGAAAATTTAGCCAGGTCAATCCTCTTTCTTGATAGGGTCGAAGTATAGCTTTAAAATCTTTTCCTGGTTTAATATATTTGATTTTGCTTGGATCTCTTAATTTATCCAGTACCGATTCCAACCACTGGCCATTTGATATATCTAATAAGTCGTCATCGATGTCTGATCCAAATAACTTACTGCTGCCCATTTGCATTTTTAAGGCTTCTTTTATGCTTAGTCCGTCTTCCATTTGATTGCTAGTATCTTCAAAGGCATTTAAAACTTTTTCTAGTTTTTCCTTATTTACTTCAACCCATTTTCCTTTGATATAAGCTAAACCTTCAGATTCGGCTAATATTTTACGAGCTTGCTCGGGCGTTATTACTGTATCTCCTAGCAATAAATTGGCATCAAATTTTAATAATGAATCCATCCCTAGGTGAGATGGAGCAGTAGTTCCTAAAGTGAGGTTCATTTTTAGTGAAGAACCTCCTCCTTTCCACCAATTAGGAATTCTACATAAGACACCAGCTTCCTCGTACTGAGGTATTTCTTTTAAAAAATGATATGTGTCTTTGGAATTCCAAGCTAAAGGATGAAATATTTCTCCTGATTCTAAAAGATCACTTATCAGATTGCTTTTGTCCGCAGCTGCATGTACTGTTGTCAGTAAATCTAATAATTTTTTACTATTTTCACCATATTCTTTAAAAGCATATTTAAGCGGAATATGTTTGGATTTGCCCTCTTTGTTTAATTGGGTTGAGTAGGTTGCTAAAAAGGCAAAAGGATGTTTTTCCTGCTGCTTATTTTCAACTAAATGGAAATGAACCCTTCCTACTAAATGCAGATTAGGGCTGTAACTTTGAAAAAAATTCTCCACAGTGCCATCAAATTCTTTGATTTCTTGCTGATATTTAGTGTTTATTCTGGCCCAAAGAAATTTTAATAAAGCATCGTCCAGATACTCTGCTCCAATCATAAAGGGAGTGTTTTTAATAACATCCGATATTTCATCATCAGTTATTTCTATGTTTACTTTTTCTCTCAAAGATTCAAGATCCTCTGTTAACCTTAGCTTAGTAGTGAAAATCTGGGAGAAATTTCGTAGAAAATTCAAAGAAGTGGAAATAGGTATATTTTTATCGCTGAATCCCAAGAATAATAAGGAAGATATAAAATCATGACTATATCTTTTGGATATTTCTTCTTGCAAAATTTGTTGATTTTTGTTGACTTTGATTTTAGATTCTTCCCATTCAAACTGAATGGTCCCATTTGATAGTATTACCGCATTTAATTCTTTATTCATAATTTTGTTTCATTTCTAAACTTTAAACATTCTTACATTATTTTAGTATTTCTGTAAGCGACCTTAACTACCCAGGTTGCTTAATAGGCAGAAGTTTTGTTAAATCGTCAGCAGTTTTTATGTGAGACAATTCTTTTAATGTCCACTTAAGATAGTGGAAAGGATTCAACCCATTTGCTTTGGCTGTGATGACTAAACTATAGAGGATCATAGAGGCTTTGATTCTGGGTACAGCCGTGGGCTCCACTTTCGCCTGTTTTGGCTTGCCATCACATTCTTTATTTTTACAGGCGTATTTCTTATAAACATCCTGTTGGACAGCTAGTTTAGCTGGAATGACATCCAGTTTCTCTGTTTTTTCCTCACCAATCTCAGTCATGAGATCGCCGCAACACAAGCAGGCTTTCCCTTCTTCAAGTAAATCATGAACTATTATTTTACGTTCAATATCATCCGGTATTTCAATCTTGCCACGACGTTTCTTTCTTTTGTGTGGGGGAATATCTATATCATCTTCTTCGTCCTTCTCAGGTTCATTGGCTAGAGCTTCAACTTCATCAAATAGGCTTGGCTGATTTGGGTCAACATAGCGTTCACTGCTCCGGCCGTATTTGCGATGGACCAGTATGCTAACCTTGGTTTCAAGAGTTTGAATGTGGCAGAAAAGATCACTAATATAAGATTCTAAAGCATTGGTTTCGGTGGGAATAGGTTGTTTTTTTAATTCTTGTAATGTCTGCATATCAATAATTATATAACATATTGATTGCAGGTAGTCCTCAATAAAATGCTTTGGGAGTTCTTTTTTAGTTAGACCTGATTTCTCCCATTCTTTTTTAAAAGATGGCCAATCATAATGGTAGATCTGTGGTTTTGGCATAAGCAACTCCTTCGAATAATGGAGCTACTATGCAATATTCGGACGGTTCACTCAACCTGGGTAGTTAAGGTCGCTTACCGTTAATTACCCTTAAACTAGATTATAAAAAGATGTATTTATTATAAGCTATTATATATCGCGTTTTGCGATCTTATCTAAATAAGAGGTTGAGATGAGAATTCTTAATTTGAATATAATTGATAAATTCAAAAAGAAACATTCTACTTCTAAAAGCCCTTTAGATAGCTGGGTTGATATTTGCAAGAAAGATACCTTCAATAACCTAATAGAATTGCAAGCTACATTTCCCGGCGCAGATCACATAAGCCCCCACTTTATTGTTTTTATCATTGGAGGAAATAACTATCGTCTATTGGTAATAGTCGAATTCAAAATCAAGACCTTTATTGTTAAGTGGGTTGGAACTCACGGCGAATATACTAAAGGCAAACATCTAAAATTTTTGGGAGGTTGATATGTCAACCTATGAAAAACTTGTCAAAAAATTCCCTTTAAAACCTATAAAAGGGCAACAGATGCATCAAGAGGCTCTTTCAATCCTAGAAAAGCTTATAGTCGATTACGATTTTGAAGATGTTAAAAACATTGACGTGGTGGAATATTCAAATGTTTTATCTATGCTCATTGAGTATTACGAGAAACAACAAAGCTAAAGGATGTTGTATAATTTGAATCGTTGATACATCTATGTTTATCGCAAAGTAAAAATAAGAGTAGTATATAAAAGTAGAAATGGAAGAAGATTTAGTAACTAAAACCATCATGAATCTGCGTGAAGACGGTTACAGGGGTTAGCTGTACTCTGCATGATCCAAATGATTTGGTTGGTTTTTTTTAACCATCTTTGCTGAGCATCATAGTCCAATTGTAAATGGGAGGCCTTACCGTTCTTTAGAAGATCTGCCAAGCGGTTAAAGGACTCCAGTATTTCGTTATCAAAGGGGAGATTTTGCGATGTGGTATAATGTACAAAGAGACTTTCAAAAAGAAAATGGCTGAGAAGGGTATGAATATCAGGCAGGATAAGCTCTACCATATCCCTTAAAATAAGAGGGTGTCTGGGAGGATGTAGTCTCATTAAATTAGCAAAAAGATGTGGAACCATTTCTGCAATAGGGAGATCCGTTTTAGAGAGACTCGCAGTCTCCTTAAGAGCCTTTATATAAGCACGAACATGAGTTTCTTCGGGAATAAAACCTCTTAAGGCCACAAGAAGTACTGGAGCCCTTTTTTCAGTTTCAGCAAGAAAAGCAGGGGTTAGAAACCGGTAAATCTCTTGCTTGATCCGCAACATACTGACTCTATAATTTCCTATAAAGAGGCGATTGATCTCTTCAAAGACTACAGCGGGTTCATCGTAAAGAACTCGAATTTCTAGATGTTTTTTATCCGCATCTACCACACGTACCATCCCTCCTATAGATACATCCTGCATGTAAGAAATGGCAGCATTTTCACCTGAAAACAGTCTTGCGAAACTGGGATGTTTTACCATTAATCTAATGGCTAACAGTTTTTTGTACTCGGTTACCAAATGAAAAAACTGTTCAGGGTTGATGGGTCCACGATAACTGATATGAAGATGGATGGGAACGCGGGCATCTAAACTGGGTTGACGAACTTCTTGACTCACACCTGCAGAGTATACTAGCTCATCTAACCTTCGAAATACCTCTTGAGAACGGGATAACTTTCTCTTAAGGCGAAATTCAATAGCAAAATCTTCACCATTATTAGCGTTATAAGCACTTTCTTGCAACCATTCATACTGTTTATAAAAATCATCGGCATGTCTATATTGCAACAGATCAGCCTCCCTGATATAGATAAAACTTTGAACCACACCCCTCTGATGCTCGACCGGTAAAGAGAGTAAAAATGAGGTATACTGCCTCATTCGATCAAATGACAATTTATCATTGAGTAGGTGCATTTCATTGGCAAGAAAATTTTGAGCTTCATAGACCAGCTCCTTCTGTAGGTATTCATCAAACTGGCGAAAGTGATCCCAAAGCTTATCCACCCGCTGCTGGGAAAAGTTGGGCATAAAAAACCGGTCCATTATACGACTAAAAGGTTGGCTACCCAGCTCAATTTCAATTCCTAAATGTCTAAACTCAAGGGCATAAAGCACCACCCATAGATGAAAAAAGAGAAGTAAGAATAAACGGAGAGTCCAACAAAATAATCGCATAAGTTCTTTCCTATCACAAAGTTGTCGGATCTGAAATAGGTATATTTTATTTGGCATTTTGTCTAATCGTTCAAGATCTCTTATAGCCCTTGCTGAAACTTTTCCGTAATCCTACTGCCTGTTGAAATATTTGATCTCGTATTTTCGCACTCATCATGTAAAATATTAATATTATAGTGTTTATTTGATATTTTTTGTAACTTGTATTCAGTGATCAGTATAGGCAGTTATCTGTAATCCGGTCCTGGCCCTGGTCCTGAACCGGGCTACAGGATCCTTAGTAACATTGCAGTTTCAGTAGCATAGAAGCCATCAAGTGAAAATCCTTCCAAAGCAAAATCCATCTTATTTTCCTTGATCCTATTTTCATCATCTGCCCTTAAGCGATATTGTTGCCAGATATTTTCAGCCTCATCATTAGAAGACGTAATATAACAACCATATTTATACTTGGAAAGAAGCTCATCTTCTTTAAATAACTTTAATTGTTTGCCTTTGGGTTCCTTTAATTTGTCTATTTCCTGCCTAACCACAATATATCTTCTGTCTTGATCCCACTTTTCATCTTTATGAATAAAGTTAAATTCTGATATAGCAATTCCTTGGCTAACTGCTTTCCATTCTTTTATTAGGACAATTCTAGATTGCAATGTCTGGTATAACGGCACTCCAATTATATATGGAAGATCCATTGATTCAAGATATTTCACAAAATCTATCTTATAATACCCGGTGTCAGCTACTACCCCTGATATTTTGATTTTACCTGACAACCTATTAATGGTTTGCTTGGTAAATTCTACTATTCCATTACCACTACTAGCAGAACCTTCTCTATTCCAGAGATTTACAATATATTTACTCTGGTTCAAGAAGGCTAATATAGGGTGATGAGAAGGTCTGCCCTTTTTCTTGGAGTTATAACCTAGGCTGATCAAATCTCCACATTTAAGCAGCACGACATCTTTCGTAAGGCCTG
>CAZJDM010000066.1:0-22121 GCA_964544765.1 uncultured bacterium | reverse complement strand
GAATTATTGTTAAGTGAGGATAATCAAAATTTAGGACCCAGGTGAACAATTACGAATTATTTAAATCATGTCGCCTTCATTATTCAAGCTTTAAAAACGAGTAAATTAATAATCTCCATCAAAGATGAAAAGCACAACAATATTTCTCTAAATGACGATAATTTGTTTAAGTATTTTCAAATTGGTATCAATGTTGATTACGAAGTAAAAGAAGAATATAAATTGGAGATTAACACTCCTAAGTTTATTGGCTTTCAACTAGGAACATTAAGAGCCAGTGATAACGGAATGTCGTTGTATAGAGCAACCAAAGTTCAAGATGGAAAATTTGTTTTTGAATCGATTGATGTTTTCAATTCTGGCCATGATAGTGAAATTGAAAATACTGATCTTGGTGAAAATGATGGGTTTTATCCTATTGACCAATCAGATTATACCGATAATTCTTCAATATATCTTGATCATCAAAGATTCGATACATAGAATACTATGCTTTTTATCACTTAATCGTTTAATTGTTAGGTAGAAATCCCCTGAGAAATTGAATGGTTTTATCGGGTGTTTCTAGCGGTTTTCTTAATATACCCTTAGCTCCACTAGCTAAAGCGTCTTTAATGTCGTCCGCATTTTCGTTATCACCTGAGATAATGACTACGGGTGTTTGCGGTTGGTATTTTTGAGCCTGGGTCAATATATCCATACCAGAAGGCCCTGGCATTCGCATATCGGTAAGAATAAGATCAAAAGGCTTTTTTTCTATCATGTTAAGTGCTAGGGTAGAATCGTTACTAATATATGATTTAAAGCCGTCACTTACGTATTCAGCCACAACCTCGGAGACCTCTTCTTCATCATCAATAATAAGTAGTTGATGTTTATCATCAAGTAATTGGGTACTGTCTGAAGTGAATAAATTACTTTCTTTTTTAGGATTTTCTTCATAATCTTCGTTGAATGAATAAACAGGAAAACTTAAACTAAACTTGGATCCTTTTCCTTCTATGCTGTCCAATACTATCTCACCACGATGAGATTCCACTATGCCATGAGCTATCGACATACCAAGTCCCGTGCCTTTACCGACTTCTTTAGTAGTAAAAAATGGATCAAAAATTTGTTCTTGAATTTCCTTATTCATACCAAAAGCATTGTCTTGGTAATTGATGCCAATTTTTTCTTCAGAGATTGGTAAGGTCGATATATGAATAGTTTTTTGACGACTAATTTCGATTTCTTGAAAGGCATCTTTACTATTGGTTAATAAATTTTGAAAAACACTTTCTAGTTGAGTTTTATCACCCCAAATATATGGTAAATCTTGATGTAAGGATAATTCTAGTTGGATATTATCTGATTTCAGTACACTCTGAGTAAAGATTAGTGAGTTTTCAATAACCTCGTTAACATTTATTTGTTGCCAATCTTCTTGTTTACTCTGCCTAGCAAATGTTCTTAGATGGTCGATAATGTTTTTCATTCGATAAGCGGCTCTGTTAATTTTAATAGAACCATCAATTATTTTTTGTAAATTATTGGTAGAATTACAGTTTATTTTGGAGTACCCCATGACAATGGTTAAGGGGTTATTAAGCTCATGGGCTATGCCAGCGGCTAGTGTACCAATAGAAGCAAGCTTGGAAGTTTGAATTATTTGGGCCTGCATTTTCTTAATTTTCTCAGTTCGTTCTATAACCTTCTTTTCAAGAGAATTGTTAATCAAACTAATTTCTTCTTGTTTTTGTTTTAATGCCTGCTTTTGTCGATACAGATTGAGGAAAACCTCGACTTTATTTTTAAGTAAAAATGCGTCAATGGGCTTTGTTAAATAGTCCACCGCTCCTAAGGCGAAACCTTTACTGATGAAATTTTCTTGTTTATATATCGCGCTTATAAAAATTATGGGTATGTCTTTGGTCTGTTTTCGTGCCAATATAAGTTGAGCTGCTTCAAAACCGTCCATACCGGGCATTTGAACATCCATTAAAATTAAGGAAACCTCTTGTTTTAAAATCAGTTTGAGGGCCTCTTCGCCTGAATTAGCAGTGATTATTTCTTTATCAGGAGTGGATAAGATTTTAGAATAGGTATAGAGATTTTTTGCGTTGTCATCACAAATTAATATTTTACTTCTTTGTTTGCTCATTAAAAAACCATTATAAAAAATAATATTTTAGCAATAAATTTGCTAAATCACAATGAAACTTTATATTTTACGTATAAGTAGCAATATATAATCATTATGTCAATGGATTAATTAATTCATCAATTCATCAATCTAAGTTTTCTGGGATACGTTTTCTATATATACGTTCTTTGTCGGCAAAGGCAGTAAAGTGTTGCCAAACAGAAGAAAATTGAAGAGTTTCTGAGTTGCCAATGCATAAAAAACCTTCATTTACTAGACTTTTTAAAAATAGGTGCAAGACTCGATCTTTGAGTTGTTGGTTAAAATAGATGATCACATTACGACATAGAATCAGGTGCATTCTGGCAAAGAGCTGATCGGTAACTAGATCATGATTAAAAAAAAAAATATTTTCTCTTAAAGAGTTTTTCATTTTTATAAATTCATACTTATGAGTAAAATAGTCTTGTAGGTTTCTAACATCATTATTGTTTGTGTTATTATCACTGCTTGTGTTATTGTAACCATTAAATTGGTTATAGTTTGAAGTATTCTTAGCAACATTATTAGCTGGATAAATTCCTTCTTTTGCTGTTTTTAGTGCTTCTTCGTCAATATCAGTAGCGTAAATTCTGACCTTATGATAAATACCTGCTTCTTTTAACATGATAGCCATGGAATACACTTCTTCTCCAGTAGCGCAGCCCGCATGCCATATATTGATTAATGGATATTTATCAATAAGAGGTATTATTTTATCTCTAAGAATGCGATAAACTTCAGGATCACGAAACATTTCAGTAACCGGTATAGTCAGGTTTTTAATCAATTTGGAACGTACATAAGGATCATGTAAAAACATGGGAATTAATTCAGAAATATACTTAAAATCTAGTGAATCACGATAAGCAATGATTTGATCTTTTATGAAACCTTGGTCATAAGAGCGAAAATCAAAACCTGAACACATTCGTAAAGCGTCAGTAAGGATTTTTACTTCTATTGTTTCAATTTCTTCCGGTGCTCTTGACACTACTTATCCTCAATTGTTTTATGTTTAATCTCTTAAATCAAAACCATTTTTCAAGTACTTTAAATAGCTTTTCCACATCCACTGGTTTGGCCAGATAATCATTGGCTCCTACTTTCAGACTCTTTTCTTTGTCTTTTGAACGGGCCTGCGCAGTAAGTGTAATAATTGGTAATTTTTTAAATCGATCCTGTTTTCTAATCTCCTTGATAGTTTCATATCCGTCCATTATAGGCATCATAATATCCATTAGTACGGCATTTACTTCAGGATTTTGGTCAATCAAATGTAAAGCTTCCCTTCCGTCAGGAGCTATAACAGTGTTGATTCCTTTTCGTTCTAATGAACGGCAAAGAGCATAGGCATTTCGCATATCATCATCCACAACTAAAACTGTTTTATCAATATTTTTAAGGTCTATCTTCCTTTCGCGTATTTGGGTAGTTATACTGTCAGTAATATTGGTATGGTTGCTGGGAAGATTTTGTTCTACACTGTGTAAAAATAAAGACATTTCATCCAACAACCTTTCATTGGTATGGACATCCTTAACAACAATGTCATGGGTATATTTGGATAATTTTTCTCGTTCCTTAGTAGAAAGTTTCCTGTCCGAATAGATAACGGTAGGGGGAGCAACAATATCTTTGTCCTTGGAGATTTGATGTAATAAATCCAAACTCTTTATATCGGGTAGATTTAGGTCGAGTACCAGACAATCAAAAGTCTGTTCTTTGAGTAATTCTGTTACTTTTTGCCCTTCATAGACAGTAGTGATTTTGACTTGTTTATTGTTAACAAGTTCAACGATGTCTTGTTTCTCCTTATCATCTTTTACCGCTATTAAAAGATTGCGTATCGTTTGACTCGAAAAATGGGCGATTTTCTTAAAAGCCTTTTCGAGTTTTTCCTGATCGACCGGTTTTACTAAATATCCTACTGCTCCTTTTTTTAGACCTTCATTTACTTGATCAAAAACTGATACAATATGAACAGGGATATGTCGAGTGTCAGCATTGTTTTTCAAGTATTTTAATATAGCCCAACCGTCCATTTTAGGTAAACTCAGATCTAAGATAATGCCCGATGGTTTGTAGGTTTGTGCTAACTCTAAGCCACTTTCCCCATCAGTGGCAATTAAACATTTATAACCTTTTGCTCGGGAAATTCGGGCGACTAGTCTGACAAATTTAACATCATCTTCAATTATTAGAATTATTCGGTCGTTAGCTGTTAAATTTTCTCGATCATCCGAAATGGTTTGATCCGTTGTAATTGGTTGGTTCGTAGATAGGGTTGGAGTAATTTGTCTTTTTTGTGATTCAAGTTCTCGGACCTCTTCCATTATTTCTGGAACAGTGCTTTGTTTGATTTTTTTCGGTAATAATAGGGTAAAAATACTCCCTTTATTTTCAGTGCTTTCAAGTTTAATTTCGGCTTTAAGTAGACGAGCAAGTTCGCGTGATATGGATAATCCTAGTCCGGTGCCACCATATTCTCGACTAGTAGATCCATCAGCTTGTTGAAAAGCTTCAAAAACCTGATTCTGTTTTTCGGCAGGGATTCCAATACCGGTGTCTATAACAGATATTGCTAAACTATGATTGGTTTTGGTTGGTTGATTGATTTGCAAAGTTACAGAACCTTTTTTGGTGAATTTTATGGCATTAGACAGAAAGTTTCTGATAATTTGTTCCACTTTACGGGCATCGGTATGAATTTTTTTATTCAAATCTTTTGCTATATCTACTACCCATTTTATCTTATTTTCTTTCGCGATACGTTTAAATTGTTGTTCTAGGCTAATTACTAATGAGTTAACATCGAGACTTTCTACATCTAAGTCAACCTTGCGGGCCTCAATTTTGGCTAAATCCAATAAGTCATTAATCAGATTTAGAAGATCTATACCACTTTCATGAATGATTTGAGCGTCTTTGGATTGTTCCTTAGAGAGATTCCCCTCGTCATTTGTATATAGATTCTTAGCTAATATTAGTAAACTATTTAAAGGAGTTCTTAGTTCGTGAGACATATTGGCCAAAAATTCAGTTTTATATTTATTAGTAGCTTCAAGTTCCCTAGCTTGTTCCTCGGTTCTACGGAAGGATTCTTCGAGTTTAGCTGCTTGTTGTTCCAACTGTCTGTTGCTTTCCATAAGCTGTTCTTGGCCTTCTTTTAATTTATTTTCTGATATTTCTAATTCTTGAGTTTTCTTTTCCATCGCAATATTGGTACGTCGAAGATCCTCTCCCTGAGCTTGAAGTTTTTCCGCCTGGTTTTGAGTTTCTTGGAGGAGTTCTTCGGTTCGAATTGATCTCATTAGATTTTCAAGACCCAAACCAATTATGGGTGTCAATTTTTCTAGTAAAGTTTCTTGTAGATGGGTAAAACGTTTGAAAGAAGCTATTTCAATTACAGCTAATACTTTACCCTGAAAACCAATCGGGATGGTCAAAATTTCTTGGGGTGAGGCTTCACCAAGTCCTGAACTTATTTTAATATAATCGTCAGGGACATTAGTAAGACGAATAGTATTATTTTCCAGCACGCATTGGCCAATTAATGATTCCCCAGGAGCAAAAGAATTGCTTACATTTTTCCTTTCGGTGTAACCATAGCTTCCTAATAGTTGGTATCGTTTTGTTTCCTCATTGAGGATATACATTACTCCATGCTCACCTCGTAGAAAAGGTGTTAATTTACTGATTAGGTTCTGGGCAAAAGTTTGCAGTTTATCAGATTTTTGAACGATTTCTCCAAATTTAACCGCACTGGTTTCGATCCAGGATTGTTCTTGTAATCTGAGTTCGGCCCGATCTCTTTCAATTAGTATTGCTAGAGTGTTGGTTAGTGATTTAAAGAGATTTTCATACTCAACACTATCAAGGTGATTGTCTTGAAGATAAACAGTAAAAACACCTAAAAGTTTTTCTCCGGAAAGAATAGGAAAAGAATAACGATCACAAGGTTGAGTGTTGTCATAATCTGAATCACTATGTTCATTTATACGCGAAGTAAACTCTATTTTACGGGTTGTCGCTGTTTTGCCACATTGACAATGACCTTGGGCTACTCGATTACAAGATTGGACAAGGCTGGGGTGAAGACGATTATGGGCAGTTAATTCTAACATTTGAGATTTTTCATTATATAAGAAAATTGCCCCTTGTGGTTTATTAATAAAAAATTCGGAGATCGATAAAATTTTTCTTAGAGAGTTATTTAATTTTTCTTTTAAGGATTGCTTACTAAAAGTAATTTGTAAAAGAGCATTTTGAACCGTTTTTAGTGAACTTTCTCTTTCTTTTAATTTTTCCAGATTTTGGCGCTCTTCAATCTCGGTTTTTAGTTCGTCATTTTGCTGATGAAGTTCATTCTGGGCTGTTTTTAGGTGATCAGTCATTGTATTAAAGGAACTAGCTAGTTCGCCAACTTCGTCTTCGATTAAAACATCTATTTTCTTATCAAAATTACCTTTGGTTATTTCTAGAGTAGCTCTATTTAGAACTTCAAGAGGTCCAGATACTCGTCGTAAAATAATAAATGCAAATAACAGCACCATCGCAACCGCGCATAAGGCTAGGATGGAGCTAATCATGATTATTTCGTCGCTTTCTTGTTCAATTTCCTTTAGGTGCCTTTCCATTTCGTGGCTAATATTAACTTGCATATCTTTGGCAAATTTTTGAATCTCTCTGGAGATAGGTTCTATTTCATGATCAAACATTTTAGAAAGTTCGATAAAGTTATGAGTATACTTGGTAGGTTTGCTTTCATTTATTTGTTTTTTTAATTGATTTTGAGTATTATTTACGAATTTGTTGGTTTTAAAGATGAACCGTGATATATCTTCTTTTATATTATCTAGTTGCTCTAATTTTTCTTTTTCAAATTTTATTTCTTCTGGATCTGTTACTAGATTAATACCTGTGTTAATAGCTTTTTCCCAACTTACCAGGTTGTTTTGGATACTGACGATACTATTTTTAACTATGGATAGAGCATGTTCTATTTCTTGATGCGGATCATGATGTGAGTCATAGGCATCATGTTTGTCGTGTCTATTGTTTTTTTGATGGGGATCTTTATTACTGTGTTCAGTGTGTTCATGATCTGCATGCTCATGATCTGCTGTTTTAATTCTATTGTCCAACGCTTCATGTAATATTTCAACCAAGACCTCTCTAAGACTGGATTTGGTCCTCTGAATATAATAAGCAATGTTATTGATGGCAGAAAGTTCGTGTTCATCCGCAGTTTCAACTTTCTCTAGTTTTTGTTTCATTTCCCAATTATAGAAAATAATGGTTCCGATTAAGATTGAAACCATTGAAGCAATAGTCAAAAAAGTTAGCACCAGTATATGTTTTATACGCATAGCATCTCCTTAATAACTAATAACTAAGTGTTAAGGTTTTACGGAACTAACAAACTCAATGGACAAGTTTCCCTTGTCCATTGAGTCAATGTGTTTGATTTTAAATTAAGTATTGATAAAGCGGTAATAATTAGATGTTACTCCAAAAATAATAATATGTTGCATGCCTGTATTCTCTCGATTAACTTATTATAATATTTTATTAAAGAATTCAAGTAAATTTATAGGTATGAATTAAAGGGAGCAATTCGTTTTAATCGGTAAAAATTGGTGGAAATTAAGAGTAGAAATTAGGAATTGATAGTGATAGATTGGTGCCCTGATATTGGAAGATATAGAGATAAATAAATTTTTTAAGAATTATAAATTGTGCTTAAAGAATTATAGATTGCGCTGAAAGTCTAATATATGAAAGGGAGTTTATTATGAGTGACGGGAAAGTTTATCAAACTTTAGATGGTAATGAAGCGGTTGCCCATGTAGCATACCGACTTAATGAAGTAATTTCTATTTATCCTATTACTCCAGCCTCTCCAATGGGAGAATGGGCAGATGCCTGGGCCGCGCAAGGAATTAAAAATATATGGGGATCGGTTCCTAATGTTGTTGAAATGCAGAGTGAGGGAGGGGCCGCAGGAGCTGTTCACGGCGCTTTACAAGCGGGTTGTTTGACAACTACCTTCACCGCGTCTCAAGGCTTATTACTAATGTTACCCAATATGTATAAAATAGCCGGCGAATTAACACCGGCAGTAATTCATGTAGCGGCACGATCATTAGCCGCTCAAGCTCTATCAATTTTTGGCGATCATAGCGATGTTACTTCTGTTCGTGCGTCAGGGTTTGGTTTTTTATGTTCCGGTTCAGTTCAAGAAGCTATGGATTTCTCATTGATTTCACAAGCAGCATCTTTAGAATCAAGAGTACCGTTTGTTCATTTCTTTGATGGTTTTAGAACCTCCCATGAAGTAGCCAAAGTAGAAATGATTTCTGATGATATAATGCGCAAAATGATTGGAGATCAATGGATAGCAGATCATCGAAAACGCTCATTGAATCCTGAAAATCCAGTTCTTAGAGGAACGGCCCAAAATCCTGATGTTTATTTTCAGGGCCGAGAAACGGTAAATAAATATTACGATGCCTGTCCTGAAATAGTACAAAATGTTATGGATCGATTTGCTTCTATTGGTGGTAGGAAATATAATGTTTATGAGTATTATGGTCATCCACAAGCTGAACGGTTAATTATCTTAATGGGTTCGGGTGCGGAAGCTGTTCATGAGACGGCAGATTTTTTGATAAACCAAGGAGAGAAAGTCGGTCTTATTAAGATTCGATTATTTCGTCCTTTTAATATCAAAATGTTTGTTGATGCTATTCCTGAGACTGTCAATAAAGTAGCTGTGTTAGATCGAACCAAAGAACCTGGTAGTGCAGGAGAGCCTTTATATCAAGATATTGTTAGTGCTGTGCATGAAGGTCTCGAGAATGGCTATGGCCAGCTAAAATCTATGCCCAAGATTATAGGTGGTAGATATGGCTTGTCTTCTAAAGAATTTACTCCAGCGATGATAAAAGGGATTTATGATCATTTAGCCGGAGAGAATCTTAGAAATCATTTTACCATCGGTATTAAAGATGATGTTACCAATACTGATTTACCTTACGATGTATCTTTTTCTACGAATGGAGATAACGTGGTTAGAGCCATGTTCTATGGACTAGGCTCTGATGGAACAGTCGGGGCAAATAAAAACTCTATCAAAATCATTGGAGAAAATACCGATAATTTTGCTCAAGGGTATTTTGTCTATGACTCCAAGAAAGCGGGAGCTACCACTGTCTCTCATTTACGTTTTGGTCCTGATGTAATACGTTCTACTTATTTGATTTCCAGGGCCGGCTTTATTGGATGTCATCAACCGGTCTTTCTAGAAAGTGTAGATATGCTTTCTAATCTGGTAGAAGGAGGAACCTTTTTACTTAATACTATTCATTCTAAAGATCAGATTTGGAACACCTTACCTAAAAAGATGCAGGAACAATTAATTGCAAAGAAGGCTAAATTCTATGTAATCGATGCCTCTAAAGTTGCTAAAGATAGTGGTATGGGTAAAAGAATTAATACTATTATGCAGGTATGTTTTTTTGGTATTTCGGGTGTATTACCCAAAGAAGAAGCCATTGAAAAGATTAAAGACGCTATTAAGAAAACTTATGGAAGTAAGGGAGATGAAGTGGTTCAAATGAACCTCAAGGCAGTTGATAGTACTTTAGAGTGCCTTTATGAGGTTACAGTCCCTTCATCGGCGGATAGTTCGATTGATATGCGTGATCCGATACAAGGCAATGATGCTCCAGAGTTCGTTAAGGACGTTTTGGGAGAAATTATAGCTGGACGAGGAGATCAATTACCGGTAAGTGCCATGCCTGACGATGGTACTTTTCCTACCGCCACAACCAAATTTGAAAAACGAGGAATAACTACCGAAGTTCCTAGTTGGGAACCTGATATTTGTATTCAATGTGGGAAGTGCGCATTTGTTTGCCCTCATGCGGCAATTCGTATTAAAGCTTATGACGAAAAATATCTAACTGATGCTCCATCTAGTTTTAAGGTCGTTGATGCTAAAGATAAAGCCTGGGCCGGAATGAAATATACTATCCAGGTAACCCCATTGGATTGTACGGGTTGTACTGTTTGTGTCGATGCCTGTCCCGCTCATGATAAAACTAATCCTGACAGAAAAGCAATCAATATGGTGCCGGTTAGAGAAATTTTAGAAGTTGAAAAAGTAAATTGGCAATATTTTTTGAATATTCCTGATTTGGATCGTGAAAAAATTAATCCTGCTCAAATTAAACAACAACAAGTTCAAAGGCCATTGTTTGAATTCTCTGGCGCATGTTCTGGTTGTGGAGAAACTCCTTATATTAAACTGGTTACTCAATTATATGGTGATAGAGCCTTAGTGGCCAATGCTACCGGATGTTCTTCGATTTATGGAGGTAATTTACCCACTACCCCATATTGCAAAGATAGTGAAGGAAGGGGACCGACTTGGTCCAACTCCTTGTTTGAGGATAATGCTGAGTTTGGTTTGGGTATGAGGTTATCGGTAGATAAACAACGAGATATAGCCTGTGATTTACTACAGGTATTAAGAGGAACATTAGATGAAAATCTGGTGTCTGAAATTCTATCTGCTGATCAAAGCGATGAAGAAGGCATTGGTAAACAAAGGCAACGAATTGCTAAATTAAAACAAGAATTATCTTCTTTAACAGGAGTGGAACCTAAAAGACTAGCGAGTATTGCTGATTATTTGGTTAATAAGTCGGTCTGGATTATCGGTGGAGATGGATGGGCCTATGATATTGGATATGGTGGCTTGGATCATGTTCTTGCTAGCGGTGAGAATGTTAATATTTTGGTTTTAGATACTGAAGTTTATTCAAATACTGGTGGACAGATGTCTAAATCCACTCCTAGAGCTGCTATTGCCAAATTTGCCGCTGCTGGAAAACCTTTATCTAAAAAAGATCTAGGTATGATAGCCATGTCATATAAAACCGTTTATGTTGCTAGTGTTGCTATGGGTGCTAAGGATCAACATACATTAAAGGCTTTTATTGAAGCTGAGAAATATGACGGTCCTTCGATAATTATAGCTTATTCTCCGTGTATAGCTCATGGAATAAATCTAGAAAAGCAATTACAACATCAGAAAGCAGCGGTAGAAACAGGACAGTGGCTACTATATCGCTACAATCCCGATTTATTAACTCAAGGTAAAAATCCCTTTTCCTTAGATTCGCGGCAACCCAAACGTCCAGTTGAGGAATTTTTAATGATGGAAAGTCGTTTTAAAATGCTCACTAAATCTCGTCCTGAGGATGTGAAGAGGATGTTTAAAGAGGTTCAGGATGATGTTGACGCTCGTTGGCAACTATACTCTAATTTTACCAATATGCATGGTAAATAAAGGAGAGAGCGCTACTTTTTCATAAATAACTCACCCATATCCTCTCAAATATATTTTATTAATTATTATTTTTATCAAATTAGAGTATAATATAACCTAAGGATAATTGTAGTTTTTTTGCGATGTAGATGAATAAGAAAAGAAAAATTAGAGGAAGATAAAGAGAAAGAAGGCAGTGAGGGGATTTTTGTTTATCTTCCTTTTAGTTTTGCATTTTAAGATTTTAATTAAGGGGGGAAAAATATGTTAAAAAAAGATGATTTTGGTAATTTGTCCAATAACTTGAGAAAGTGGACCAGAAAATTGAAAAATAAATTTGATTCTGTTCCCGGTGTTTATAAGTATTTTGTTGTTAGTGGAGTAGGTTCTATACTTTTAGTTGCTTTCATGTTTGTTCTTTATGGACCAATGCTTGATGACTATGGTGAAAAGACCTCTGATGCTGTCAAGAAGAATGCTTCTGAAGCTATAAAGGGTCCGAGTGTTGAAGTTCTATCCGCTTCTGATAATGAGGAGAATAAAGCAAGTCCTTCAAGTGCTAAGGTTGAGAAAGGCAAACTTACTAATGCGAAGACAAAGAAAGATATTGTCACTCAGAAAAAGAATAAAGCTCTTGCTTCTGTGAAAACTAGTACCAAAAAACCCATGGTAAATCTTCTTTCTAAAAATTCTTTTAAAAAACTGATGGCTGGTAAGGAGGTAATAAAGAAAAATAATAAAAAATTTATAACGCATAAATTAAGAGTTGGAGAAGCTCTTTGGAACGTTGCTAGGCGTTATTATGGCAATGGTTTTTATTATCCAGTATTATTCGAACATAACCCAGGTTTAAAAATTTATAATCGAAAAAAAACAGTTGTTTTACGAGTTTTGAAAGATCGAAAAAATGTAGAAAAACTATATGGGAAATATGTGTATCGTCAGGGTAAAACATTCTTCTATAAGTATAAGATTAAAAAAGGAGATACCTGGCAAAAGATCTCTAAGCGTTTTTATGGACATTCTAATAATCAGGATATTATTAAGTATTTAAATAAAACTGTGAAAAAGTTGATTGCTAATAAAAGGATAGTTTTATATCTAAATTAAAGAGTTAAAAGGTAGCTGATAAGGAATGGTTGGTGAATGAATTCTATTGAAAGCATTGAGGGAGTCATTTTTTGGCCAGGTTAAAACCTGTAAGTTTAAATAATCTAATTACGGCTATTTGGTCTGAATATATTCAAAATAAATCTATTTTTGCTTATCCATTAAAAAAGTTCTTTTTGGGATTTTCAAAAGTAGATTTAGGGATTGATTTTGGTGGACGGAGAATAGCGACTCCATTAGGACCAGCATCTGGACCTCATACTCAATTGGCGCCTAACATAATTAAGTCTTTTTTAGGTGGAGCCAGGTTTTTTGAATTAAAATCGGTTCAGATTTTAGATCAATTAAAAATGTCCAGTCCCACCATTGACGTTCCTAATGTAGGTTTTAATATTGAATGGTCCCAAGAGCTTTCTTTATATGAATCTTTGCACGAATATGTCAAGGCATGGATAATCTTAAAAGCTATGGAAGAGGATGAGTTACTCGATATCCCTAAAGGAGATCCCTTTTATGATTATATTTTTGATGTGTCGGTTGGTTATGATTTAAAGGGAATTAAATCTTCTAAAGTTACTAAATGGCTAAACAGTATAATCAATGCTAAGAAGATTGTTCAACAGGAATTGTCTTCTATTTCTTCCCCTTTTAAACGGTTTAGTAGTTTGGAAGTTGATCCTAAGATTGCAACTTCAGTTACAATCTCTACCTTTCATGGATGTCCTTCTTCTGAGATTGAATCCATTGTACGATATATATTATCAACTTTTCGAATTCCGGTAATAATAAAATTAAATCCGATGATTTTAGGATTTGAGCAGGTTGAGGATATTATTAATAATAAATTAGGTTTTAATAATATAGAAATAGATCCCCAAGATTTTGAAAAGGAACTAACAATTGTAGAAACGACTGATATGTTAGAACGTTTACAAACTTATGCTTCTGATTTAGGTTTATATGTAGGAGTTAAATGTACTAATACCTTAGTGGTTAATAATAATCGCCAGGTTTTTAGTGATAAAAAAATGTATTTGTCCGGTAAGCCGTTATATGTGATTGCAATGAATATAATTTCGCAGTTAAGGGAGAGGCTGGGAGAGGGGTTAGAAGTATCTTTTTCCGCAGGTATTGATAAACGTAATTTCGTCGATACATTATCTTTAAATATAAAGCCTATAACTATATGCACTGATTTATTAAAACCAGGTGGATATACTAGGCTAGTCGGTTGCTTGGATAATCTAAAAAAGGACATGCTTTTAAATAGCGCCAAGACAATTGATCAGTATATTAAAGTAAAAGCAAAAGATCAAAGTGCCAAGAAAGTGATTGATGAATTAGTATTGGATAATCGTTATCATTATACCAATAATCGCAAGACTCCACGTAAGACTAATAATAGATTAGATACCTTTGATTGTGTTCCTTGTAATAACTGTATTACTGTTTGTCCAAATAATGCCAATTTTAAGTTATCTATTGATGCTCAGAAGGTGGATATTATCAATTATAGAGTCAAGAAAACTCGGTTGGTTCCGGTGAAAGGTGAGGTTTTTAACTTTGATCAAAAATGGCAGATTGGTAATCTCCCTGATTTATGTAATGAATGTGGAAATTGCGAGACTTTTTGTCCTGAGGATGGGGGGCCCTTTAGACTAAAACCACGTTTTTTTTCGCATCAGGAGTATTGGCAAAAAGATACGCAAAAATCTGATCTATCGACTTACTCTTTTTATTATGATGGACCCAATAAATTAATAGGTAGAATAAAGGGCGAAGTTCATCAACTTTCTTATTCGCCTGATGATCAAACCTATTGTTACGAGACCTCAAAGGTAAAATTGATCTTTAATTTAGAACATAAATTAGTAAAGAAAAAGATTATAGATGATAAAATCAAAGAAACAAAAGAAATAAAAGAAGATCTTTTAATCGAAATGCTTCCTTATTATCAAATGAGAAGCATAATGCAATGTTTTGAGAACGATCAAAAATTCTATCCGTCCATTTTCATCCGTTCAGGTAAGAATTATTGATTTATCATTAGTATTTTCATAGACAACCTATGTATTTTTCTATTAAGGTATGTAAAATATTAAGTAATTTATAAAAAACCGGTAAATTTATTCATTATTTTAAAATAATCATTTAAATTTAATAAACATAATGTTATAGCAATAGCCAATACGTAGTAGTTTAGTTTCTATGTATTTATTTTTATTACATATTTTACTTTATTTTGAACTTCAAAATGCCTATTTTAAAGCTGATATTATGGTCTTTCTGTTTATATTTTTTCTGGATTAATGCTTCTTTGTATTTATTACAAGCTGAAGGTACAAATACTGGTGTTTCAGGTTGTCCTGCTTTAAGTGAAAGTAGCACTTTAGCAGAAAAAAAGATTTTTTTATTAAAATCTCTTGAGCAATCTGAAGCTGAACAATTATTACACGCAGTTCTTGTGATAAAAGCAAGTAGAAACATGAGCTTTTTGGCTCCCGAATTAATTACAAGATTGTGTGATTTAATAGAAATTAAGCCCCAGCAACTACTTAATGGTCAATATTTAGATTTGTTAATTGATTTATTACGTAACCAGTTAAATGAACAAATATTTTCACAAATCATCGGATCGCATGCTTTGGTTTTAAAAAAAGCTACGAATGTTAATCAATCAAGGGCAAGGTTAAGTGTACCTGATGATTTGGCTGATATGGATCGAGACTGGGGATGGTATCTTTTGAGACGTGATGATCCGATTTTTGATGACCCTAGTTACTTATCTACCTTCCTAAGTCAAAGTGATGTAACAGGGGTTGGTGTAGAAACAGGTGATCCAAATGGTGCAATCAAAATATTTAAAGAAGCTTGGAAGAAAGTTGTCCCAGCAAATGTTGATAATCCATTAGCTTTTACCCTAACTGGATCGGATGCCAATAATCTACTATATTCATTAGCTCAACATGTAGTGCGTGACTTACATGGTAAGCGATCTCGTCAAGCAGAACTTATGTTTTTTCGTGGAATGTATGCTGGGGGTAGAGGTAGAATTGGAGGAGCTACTGACGTTGTTAGAGAGTTTATAAGTGGTGTACCTCGGTTAAAAATGTTAGCCATTCCTAGTCCACATACCTCCTTTTGGGAACCCACTTCTCCTATGGAATTAGAAAGGTTGAAAGCTATTGAAAATCAAGCCTTAAGAAAAATCGAAATGAATGTCTCTAGGGGAGTTATTCCTATTGGAGGTATTTTAATAGAACCAATTATTGGAGCTAGTGGGGTATATTTTTATCGATCAGAGTTTCTTGTCCGACTTAGACATCTATGCGATCGTTTGCAGATACCAATCATAGCGGATGAAATACTTACTGGTGGAGGACGTACAGGTAAATTCTTTGCCTATCAACATTATGAAGGCTTTGAACCTGATTTCATTACCTTTGGTAAAGGACTGCAAGTAGCTGGTATAGCAGCAGTAAGGCGAAAAGATTTTAACATATTCGAGTTTCCTGACATGGTGGTAACATTGAGTTCTTATACGGAACCATTATTGAAAGCAGCCCAAATACTGAATAAAATTGCTGATGATAATTTAACGGAAAATGCTAGAATAATGGGTAATTATTTACTGCAAAAGCTGCGTGACCGTGAAAAAAGGTTAAATTTGCCATTATTATCGCGTAATCGATCGCGAGGGAAAGGGCTGTTTTTGTGGGCACCACATGATGTGATTGATGATATAGACATTCGAGCCAGGTTTGGACGATTATTGCCTGTTTTAGATATTACCTCCGCTGAAATTGATAGTTTATTTCATTAAGCAACTTCCTTTTTGCTTTTCAATTATTCTATGGTATAGAGTGAAATGCTATTATTTTATAAAAGGAGTCGTTGATTCAAATGCTTTTTTATTTAAACGATCAAAAGATTAAATATAAGGGAAATCAGGATTTGTCTTTGCTATCTTATTTGAGGGATAGTGCTGGTATTAAGAGTGTAAAAGATGGTTGTTCTGGGCAGGCAGTTTGTGGTTGTTGTACTGTCGAAATAGATGGAAAAACTTTTAAATCCTGTACCTATCCGATGAAAAAAATAGAAGGTAAAAAAGTTATTACCATTGAGGGTTGGTCTTCAACATTAAAAGAAACTTTTGCCTACGCATTTGCCAAAAAAGGTGGTTTTCAGTGTGGCTTTTGTACTCCAGGAATTGTGATGCAAGCCAAACTTTTAATTGATCAAAACCCTCATCCATCCACTGATGATATTAATAAAATACTATCCAGACATCTTTGTCGATGTACAGGTTATCAAAAGATAGTTGAGTCTATAATCTATGCGGCCAGTCTTCTGAGTGGTCTAGAACCTAATGATGAATCAATTATTATAAGTAGTGAACACTCTGATTTAGATATTGTGAGTAATGAACATTCAGATTTAGATATTATGAGTAGTGAACGTACTCATTTAGAAAAAAACATAAACGGAAAAGTTGGTACTCGATTATTCAAATATAATGCTGGAGATATTGTACTGGGACAAAGTCCTTTTGTGTGTGATTTAACGTCTAAAGATCTTGCTTTTGCCAGTTTACGCTTTTCTGATCATCCCAGGGCATTAGTAAAAAAAATTGATGTAAATATAGCTAATCAGTTAGCAGGGGTTCTCAGAGTTTTTACAGCTCAAGACATTCCTGGAAAAAGGCACAATGGCTTGATAACAGAGGATTGGCCCTTAATGATTAAAGAGGGTGAAGAAACCAGATACGTAGGAGATGTTTTGGCGGGAGTAGTTGCCCAAACTCCCGAGATCGCAAAAAAAGCAGTCTCATTAATAGATGTTCAATATCAAGAATTGGAACCAGTAGTTGATGTAATGAAAGCTACGCAACCTGATGCTCCTAGTATTCACGATGAGGGAAATATACTTGGTATTTCTCAAGTAAAAAGAGGTGATGTTAATCAAGCTTTTTTAGAGGCAGCTTATGTAACTGAAGGTAATTTTACTACTCAACGAGTAGAACATGCTTTCTTAGAACCGGAATCATGTTTAGCTGTTCCTATTGATGTTGATGATAAACGACGAGGACTGCGAGTTTATTCCGGAGGACAGGGTGTATATGAGGATAGACGTCAGTTATCCCAGATATTAAATATTGAACAAGAAAGAATTCATGTCTTACAAGTTGCCAGTGGAGGTGCCTTTGGCGGTAAAGAAGATCTATCGGTACAGGGTCATGCTGCTTTATACGCTTATTTATTAGATAAACCAGTTAAAATAACTCTTACTCGTCCGGAATCCATGAGGATGCATCCTAAGAGACATCCTTTTTATATGCAATATAAATTAGCCTGCGATAAGCAAGGTAAATTGACTGCCTTAAAAGCGTCTATAATTGGTGATACAGGAGCATATGCTTCGGTTGGGATGAAGGTCGTAGAAAGAGGGGTAGGGCACGCAACCGGCGCCTACACGATACCCAATGTAGATATTGAAGGAACGGCCGTTTATACCAATAATTCTCCATGTGGAGCTATGCGAGGTTTTGGAGTTAATCAGGTGACCTTTGCTATGGAAAGTTGCGTTGATGATTTATGTAGACAAGGTGGCTTTGATCGTTGGCAATTTAGGTATGATAATGCCATTATAAATGGTTCAGTAACATCAACCGGGCAAATTATTGAGGCGGGAGCTGGTGTGAGGGCCACTTTGGAGGCGGTTAAAGAGGTGTTTTATAAGGCTCCTTACGCGGGAATTGCCTGTGGTATAAAAAATACCGGTGTTGGTAATGGTATGCACGATATAGGTGAGTGTAAAATCGTTATTGGTTCCGTCAATTCCAACAATAAAGTAATAGTGCATCATGGTTGGACGGAAATGGGGCAAGGTGTTCATACCATGGCTGTTCAGACCGTGTGTGAAGAGTTGGGAATAAGTCCTTATATGGTGGAAGTGAAAGTTGACACTAAAGAGGATACTCCATGTGGCATGACTACATCTTCACGTGGAACTTCCTTGGTTGCTAATTCCTTAATTGATGCTTGTAAGAAATTAAGAAGCGATTTAGAAAAGGTAAAATTCAATTTTGCACGACTGGCAGGGAAAGAATATAAGGGTAAATGGGTTTGTGATTGGACCTTTCCTCCTGGTGTGAATGATAAACCGACTCATTATTCGTATGGATACGCTACTCAGGTTGTTACTTTAAGTAAGAAGGGTAAGATTGACACAGTTTATGCGGCTCACGATGCGGGTAGAATTATGAATCCCACTTTGTTTGAAGGACAAATTGAAGGAGCCATTCATATGGGGTTGGGATATGCCTTAAGCGAAGAATATCCTATGGAAGAGGGAAGACCGGTGATAGATAAGTTGGCCAAGTGTGGGATTGTGAAAGCTAAAGATGTGCCTAAAGTAGTCGTTAAAGGAATTGAAGTAAAGGATCCTGTTGGACCATATGGAGTAAAAGGTATTGGAGAGATAGGTATGGTGCCCACAGCAGCTGCAGTAGCTGGATCCGCAACTCAGTTTGATGGTGAAAGGAGATATTCCTTACCTTTAAGAGAAAAGTTGTTATTATAAGTAGAATTCTTATTACAAGTAGATTATGAAATCAATTCCGTTAATTCTTTTAGCTGCTGGTAGATCGTCCCGTATGGGTACTCCGAAAGGTTTATTAAAGTTTAAGAATGTCTACTGGCTGGAACATCAAATTCAAAATTATTTTTCATATGGAGGTGAAAAGGTTTTAATTGTGCTGGGTGATCATTGCTCGGAATATCAAAAAGTCTTTTCGTGGTTAGGTTCATCTGAAGAGTGGGAAAATTTTCAAAGTGGGCAGGAATCTGGACAAGAATTTGGGCAAGATTCTGGTCTGGAGTCTACTCGATATTTGGGACAAGTAGCTTATGTTCAAAATAAAAATCCTCAAGATGGGCAGTTTTCTTCATTGCAAATAGCATTGAAATTTCTATTATCTCAAAAATTTCTACAATCAAAAGATTCCCCAAAATTTGAACATATTTTGATGTTGCCTGTTGATGTGCCGTTAGTTGACAATGACTCTCTAAGAAAGATGATAAGTTTTTTCGAAGTTAAAAGTGAAGATAAAAGTGAAAGCGAATGTAAGGTAAGTATTCCTCGTTATCAAAATAAAAAGGGCCATCCGGTTTTATTATCCCGGAGATTTTGTCAATATCTGGTACAGCAATCACTAGCCTCAAATCTGCGTTTGGACCATATTATTAGACAATTAAAATCCAGCGAGGTTGAGGTGGTAGATGTTGGTGATGAAAGTGTTATATTAAATATTAATACTGAAAATGATTGGCGGCAATACATAGCTTCTATTTAGAAATTTAGGAATAATGCGAATATTGAGTTGAGACTTTGCTTTTATTGGCGAGGTCCACGGACAATAGCTTGTGCGGCGTCTACAGCCTCTTTAATTTGATCAATAATTTTTCCTTCCTCAGGCATAGGGTTGGTTTGGGTTAATTGGACTAGGTGGTCTTGTAATTCTTGGTGTAAACGAAAGATTATACGGTCTGATTCTTTCGTTTTTTCTCTACGTTCAAACTCTATAATAGTAATATTTTCTGGATTTTGCTCTAGAGTGATATATAAATCTAATAAGGCCTCGAGGTTATCATTTATTAAAGATACTATTTTCTCATGTATATCAGAAATTTCTTCTAAAGTAATCAATAAATATGCCGAATCAATTCTTAAGAGAGCTAACTCAGGTCAACTTTAGAAGAGATAGTGGATGTGAAGTTATTTAATTTTAGAGTGTTAGCAGTCATAATTTTCTTCAGTTCACTATCTAGCTTGCTAGGGCAAAATCCTACACCGAACTATTACAAATGTTTAAATAGAGTCTCTGGATCATGGAACTTTGGAAGAGCACCATATGGGTGTGATGCTGCCAGTTTTGGTGAGGATGAATTTGTTTATAAAAACTATGTCCCTATTTTGTATAATGTTAGCTCCGATTTATATAACAATAGTTCTGAGTATTCTGGATATGCGGAAGTTTATCGTTATATGGATAATCTTTTTCCGGCCATTAAAGATATCGCCCATTATTATTTTTTGCAAAGAAACCCCGATGTTTCAGAAGATGAAATTGAGGCATGGCAACAAGCTGTTTTAACAGTCGCTAATCAAGAAAGCTACTGGAGCCATTATCGTATAGCTTCTGATCAAAGGTTGAAAATGATACGGGGTGATTATGGCCATGGTCATGGTATTATGCAAGTCGATGATAGATATCATTTTTCTGCTATAAATCAAGGAATTGGTTGGGATTTAGTCAATAACTTCATTTATGCTATGGAAATATATTTTAACGCTTGGCAAAGAGCCCTTAACGCTTCTTGTTTAACTTCCGCTACTAATTGGCTAGAACGATCAAGATCAGCTTATTCAGCCTATAATGGGGGACCATCTAAAATTTGCAGGTGGACCAATCCTAATGATAAGTGGGCAGCCAATGATAAAGCTTTTTTAAATAATTATTTAAGTAAAAGATGGGAAAACTATATTATTAATTTTGATAAATCTTCCGAAGTAGATGTTGTTTGTTTAGCGGAAGGTAACTCGGATTGTCCTTCTAATGGTGATGGTAGTGATGATGGTAATCTTGATGTGTCGGAAAAACGAATAATACTGGAAGATAACCGTACTTGTGTTTTAAAGGAACAAAATTCACTGCATTGTGTTACTGATCAGCGAGATGTCCTATGTTTGTTCAGTATAACTTCATTTGATCCTCAATTAAGTGTTCATTTGTCTAAAAATGATTATAGTGAATGGGAAATACAAACCTATGATAGACATCAAATTTGCTCCAAACTAAATGTTGGATTACTTCCTGTAAGTACTGCTATAAAATTACAAAAAAATATTAATATCAGAGCCGTACCCGGAGGAGGGTTATTGGGTGCCGCTTCTTTGGGAAGCGTGTATCAAATACTGGATTTTGAAGTAAGAGATAATAATTCGTTTAGTCGGTATTACTTAGTAAAAAAGGAAAACGTCCAGGGATATATTTATGCGGGTAATCAAACTGATTATCAACAGTGGGTAATCAAATCAGAGGAACCGTTAGAGGATGAAAATGTTGTAATTCCGACGGTCCAAGATCGAATTAAAATTGTGGCCAAATGGGGAATTAATTTGAGAACTACCCCTGGGGGTGAGTTGATTTCTCGGGTTTCAAAAAACGCTGTTGAGATCGTTAAAGATTTGAAAATTATAGGTGACAGCAATAGGGTTTATTACTCAATAGTTCATAATGATCAAAGCGGATTTATCTATGGTGGGCGGGTCTTACCTGACATGTCTTTGAGTAGTTGGGCGCAATATCAGATCCAAGATGAAAAGGAAATTATAAGGGGTGTAGCAGCGGATAATTTCTGGTATTTATATTTAAAAATGTGTCCTAGTGAATCATGTCTCGAAACGTCAAATTATTTAATTGGGGGAAAATGGGAACAATATTGT
>CAZJDM010000065.1:0-22121 GCA_964544765.1 uncultured bacterium | reverse complement strand
AAATAAGCTAACGGTTGATAATTACTTGTTATCTGGAACTTTCAGCAACTGCTGGTGTCAAGGAGATTATCATGAATAAAAGATCGCATTGGCATTGTATGTATAATCTTAATTATCATTTAGTGTTAGTTACAAAATATCGCAATAAGTGCCTAACAAAAACCTTGCTTACAGAACTCAAACTCATCTTTAATAACTTAGCTCAAAAATGGGATTGTTCCATTATAGAATTTAACGGTGAACCTGATCACATTCATCTTCTATTTTCTGCTCATCCTAGTTTAGATCTCTCAAAGCTTATTAACAACTGGAAAACTGTTAGTAGCCGCATGATTAGAAAAAAATTCCTCCTTAATAGATTAATAACTTAATATGGATTTCTTGATTTTTTCGGAAATTTAATCTTTATCTTGAGACAAATCTTTTCTATCAGCAATTCATTTAGCGAAATTATATTATTTTACAATGAATCTAATTAGATTGATCTCATAACGAACTATATGTATAAATTAGATAAGAAAATTAGGAGGAACAATATCATGATTAGATCCCTGGAAGAAAAAAGAGAGCACCTTGCCCAATTGCGCGTAAAAGCTGAAGCAGCCGGTGGAGAAGCTAAAATTGAAAAACAGCATCAATCCGGTAAATATACCGCCCGAGAAAGAATAGAGCGATTATTAGATCCAGGAACCTTCTTCGAATTTGATAAATTTGTTACTCATAGATGTAATCAATTTAATATGGATAAAAATAAATATCTGGGAGACGGTGTAATTACAGGCATTGGAGAAATAAATGGTCAAAAAATAGCGGCCTTTTCCCAAGACTTCACTTGCTGGGGAGGATCACTAGGAGGAGCTCACGCCTTAAAAATTTGTAAAATCATGGACTTCGCGCTAAAATCCCGAATCCCCGTTATTGGTCTCAACGACTCTGGTGGAGCCAGAATCCAGGAGGGAGTTGAATCGCTTGGTGGCTACGCCGAAATTTTTTATCGCAACGTAGCATGTTCGGGCGTGATTCCTCAAATATCACTTATCTTAGGACCCTGTGCAGGTGGTGCGGTGTACTCTCCTGCCATGACCGATTTTATTATAATGGCCGAAAAAACTTCTTACATGTTTATCACCGGACCCGACGTAATTAAAACAGTTACTCACGAAGAAATTACCAAAGAACAATTGGGCGGCGCTAAAACTCATAATAAAAAATCAGGAGTTGCTCATTTTAGATGTTCCAATGAGGACGAAGCTTTCGAGAGAGTACGCGAACTAATCTCATACATCCCCTCCTCTAATTTTCAAGAACCTAAGCTTAAATTTACTTCAGATCCCATCAATCGAGAAAACACTAAGTTAAAAAATATTATCTCTTCAAATACCAAAAAACCTTATGATATGAAGGAGATTATTCTGGAATTTGTTGACGACAATCATTTTTTAGAAATTCATAAGGAATATGCCCAGAATATCATTTGCGGATTTGCCTCCTTAGGTGGAACCAAAATTGGAATCGTCGCCAATCAACCAGCGGTACTTGCCGGGGTTTTAGATATTGATTCATCATCCAAAGCAGCTCGCTTTGTGCGCTTTTGTGATTGTTTTGATATTCCTATCATCACTTTAGTGGATGTACCAGGATTTTTACCTGGTACCAATCAAGAATATGGTGGTATTATTAAGCACGGTTCTAAACTTTTATACGCCTACTCAGAAGCAACTGTCCCAATGATTACGTTAATAACTCGCAAAGCTTATGGAGGAGCATATGATGTTATGGCTTCCAAACATATCCGAGCTGATATTAATTTGGCTTACCCTACCGCCGAAATTGCTGTGATGGGAGCTGACGGCGCGGTAAATATAATATTTCGTAACGAGCTTAAAGGTCTTGAGGGAGAAAATTATGACCGTAAAAAAGCTGAGCTGATAGATAATTACGAAAATGAGTTTGCCAGTCCATTCAAAGCTGCTGAATTAGGTTATATAGACGAAGTTATTTATCCCGAAGATACTCGAAAAACTATATATAAATTTCTAACGTTATTAAAATATAAAAAAGTCAATGTACCAAAACGTAAACATGGGAACATCCAATTATGAAAAATTACCCGTCAAAAAGGATTTTAATTGTCAATCGAGGTGAAATAGCCGCTCGTATTGCCCGTTCAGTTAAAGAACTGGGACACATATCCATTGGAGTTTGGACCGATAATGAAATAAACGCCCCTCATCTTGAATTCTGCCATGAATGGATCAAATTAAAAGGAAAAACCAATAGCGAAACTTATCTCAATATCCCCCAAATTATTGAGTTAGCTAAAAAACATCAAATAGACGCTGTTCATCCAGGTTATGGATTTTTATCCGAAAATGCTAATTTTGCCGAAGCTCTACAAAAAGAAGGGATCACCTTTATAGGACCCCATCCTAAAGCTATCCGTATTTTGGGCGACAAAGCAACTTCAAAAACAATGGCTAAACAAGCGGGAGTCCCCGTCATACCCGGATCTTCATCCTCAATTTCTTCAGTAAGTGAAGCGCTGGAAATTGCTGATGAGATATCTTATCCTATTCTTTTAAAGGCTGCATTAGGTGGTGGCGGTAGAGGGATGAGAGTTTGCCATAACAAAGAAGATGTTATCCAACAGTTTGAAATGGTCAAAAGGGAGTCTATGTCTGCCTTTGGTAGTGATAAAATTTTAGTAGAAAAGTACATAACTAATCCTCGTCACATTGAGGTACAAATATTAGCGGATAAAGAAGGAAACACCTTTCATTTTTTTGAAAGAGAATGTTCTATCCAAAGAAAACATCAAAAAATATTGGAAGAAGCTCCCTCTCCCTTTATTGGTAATGACGAAAAACTAAGAGAACAAATTTGCCAGATGGCCGTCATCCTAGCCAAATCTGTTGATTATGATTCAGCTGGTACAGTTGAGTTTATCATGGACGAAAATAAATCATTTTATTTTTTAGAAATGAATACTCGTATTCAAGTTGAACATCCCATTACCGAAGAAATAACCGGAATTGATTTAATTGTTTGCATGATACAGATTGCCCTTAATCAAGACTTGGGTATTCCATCTCAAGAATGGATCACCCGATCCGGTCATGCTATTGAATGTAGAATTTGTGCCGAAGACCCAATAACTTTATTACCAGCGCCAGGAAAAGTTACTGGTTATGATACCTGCTTCCCTCAAGGAATACGATTTGATAATTGTCTTTATAGCGGATTAGAAATTACTCCCGATTTTGATCCCTTGGTTGGTAAATTAGTTGCTAAAGGGATTATAAGAGAAGTAGCCATCAGAAAGATGAAAGCGGCACTGGAAGGCCTTTGCTTAGAGGGACTTAAAACTAACATACCTCTTCATAAAGAAATTTTACGTAATGAAAGTTTTCTAAAGGGTAATTATTCCACCAACTTTCTAACCCAGGAAAGGCCCCAAAATAATATTACCACCGACATCCAGTATGATACAATTTTCAAAAAACTGGCAGGTATTGAAGCTAATAATATTTTTTAAAGGTATTATATAAAAAAAGGTATAGTATAAAAAAAGATATTGCATAAAAGAGGTATAGAAGATGAGATATTACCTGATAGACGAAAACCAAGATGAGCACATCATTGAACTCAGTAAAACTAAAGTTCATACCCCTGAGTTAATTCAGTTTGAATTCTCTTACTTTAAGGACAACATGAAACATCATACCAGCACTGTCTACATCCGCAACCTCGCTGGAAAATACTTCTCATCTTTAGATGGAACCAGTTGGAGCAAAATTACTCACAGCGAATTACCTAATAAGCTATTGCACCAAGGTCGTATTTATAACTTATTTAGAGGATTCAAGCCTTCTGGTCTTAGTGGTGGAACTGAAGGAGAACTTGTTAGTCAAATGCCAGGTGTAGTGGTCAAAATCCCAGTTCAAGAGGGAAATCCGGTAAAGAAAGGAGAACCGCTAATCGTTATTGAAGCCATGAAAATGGAAAACGAAATTATCTCCGGACAAGATGGAACCGTTAAATCCATTTATGTAAAAGAAGGACAAGCTATTGAACAAGGTATAGTATTAATGGAAATGGAATCCACAGCATAATTTGTATTATTATTAACGCGATGCAAGAGCTACTTATTAGGTTATTATTATTTATAAATTAAAATTTGATTAATAATTAAATAAAGGAACCAACAATGAGTAAAAATGGATGTTTTGTTTCCAAAGAAGATCTAAGAAAAATGAAACAATACGCGGATCTAGCCCCAATGTCTTATGATACTTTTAATGACTTCTATCAACAAATTCTGGATGAAGAAGGTGTTCTACCGGTAAAAGTCAGGGAACTTGTTGCTCTAGGAGCGGCTCATGCCTTAAAGTGCCAGACCTGTATCCATCTACACACTAAAAAAGCCTTAAAAGCTGGCGCAAGTAAACAAGAAATCACCGAAGCCATCTTTGTATCTTCCCTGATCGGATCCAGTAGCGTTTTAACCAATGGAATAACCGCTCTAAAAGCTATGGAGGAAGAAGATGATTAAGGTTGTAGTTCCGGCCCAATTTTCCACTTGATTCGCCATAAATGTTCTTCTTTTACCAAACAGGCTCCCCCTGCTGGTTGAAAAGAAACAGGAGTCTGGTTTTCATCCTGGTTAATTAACAATCCGGCCAATTTAGCCATGAAAGGTAAATGTCCAACTAAAATAAGATTATCATCATCCTCTTCTAATTTCTTTGCCATAGGATAAACAGGGTCATTGGGATCTAATCCATCGATTTTTTCAATTTTAGCTCCTTGGTAAGTTATCTCATGCAAATGACCTGCCGTTTGTTCAGCCCTCAATTTCTTACTATGCCGGATTTTATTACATTTCCAACCAGATTGACGCAGAAATTCAGCTACTTTTTGAATATTCTTAATTCCTTCATCTGACAATGGTTGATCAGCATTGATATCTTTCGATACCGCTTGAGCATGTCGTAGTAATATTACTTCCATCAATTCACTCCTTCGACTTAGTAGATTAATTAAGACTCAGCAGATGGTAAAGTAAGTTTAAATTTCGTTCCCTTGCCATAAATACTATCTACTGAAATTGTACCCTTATGTTGATCTAATATATTTTTGCATATAGACATACCCAAGCCAGTACCTTTTCCCGCTTCTTTGGTAGTAAAGAAAGGATCGAAAATATTATTCTGAGTAACCTCAGTCATTCCCATAGCGTTATCCTTATAAATTATTTCTATTTTTCCCTTTTCAACAAAAGCCAAAATAGTAATTTTCTTCTTTCTATTGTCTTGAATTTCCTCAAACGCATCTCGACTATTTACTAACAAATTTTGAAAAATACTTTCAAGTTGATTCGAATCACCTAACACATTACCTGATGAACCTGGAAAAATGGTTTTAATTTCAATATCCCTTAGTTTTAATTGATTTCTTAAAAATTCCAGCGCATTATCAATTGGTTGAGATATTGGAAACTGTTTAAAATCTTCATTTTTACTTTCCCTGGTAAAGGTTCTTAAATGATCAATGATAGATTTCATTCTTGTAGCGGCTCGATAGATCTTATTCGCCTTATCTATTATCTTTTCGGGATTATCTTTTATTTCCTTTATTAAAATAGAATGTCCCATGACAGATGTTAAAGGATTGTTAAGCTCATGAGCAACTCCGGCACTAAGAGTACCTAAGGAAGCTAATTTAGCCGATTGAATTAATTGGGATTGAGTTTTTACTAATTTTTGATGAGATTCTTCTACTTCCTCCGCACGTTTAATAAGCTGATCCGTTCGATTATCAAACAGTCTGGCTAATTCTTCTAATTCATCATTAGTCCCGGTCGGACTACACCTAATCTCTGGGCTATTATGAGCTTCCGCAACACGACTACAAAGCTTCAGTACTGGATTAGCGAGTTTGTCACCCATTTTAATTGCAATAATGATTGAAACTATTAGTAGAAAAAAAGTAATAAGAATTAGTTTAAGAACAGCACGGCTAATAGGTGATAAAAATACATCTTTAGAAGAATCTAATTTCAATGATATCCCTAATTGATCAATATATGAAAATTGAGTCTTAAAATTCTTATTCTGGTTATTCTTCGAAATTTTTAACGATTCATTTTTTACCAATAACAATTCATCTCTGGCAAATACCTTTAAATTAAGATTATTATTTTCAATCATCACATTGGATAGAATCTGGGAAAAATCCAAGTTAGAGATTAAAGCTCCTTGAGGAGTATTGTAGTAAAGAATGGGAACAGCTATAAACAGAACTTTATGATCAGAGCTAAAACTAATACCCATCTTACCTATTTCTAAAACCGGCCTTAAGTAGAGTGCTTGTTTATAATTATCCAGTTCATCAGAATTGGAAAAGATAATTTTTTCTGAAAAATCAACTATAGTAGCCGCCTTAACATCCTTTGATTTGGTATACTCGTTTATTAAACCCGGTAAATAAACATCTCTTCCTTGAATATCAATCAGAGAATTAATAACAAAGTGATTATTGGCAAAAGATTTAGCATTTTCCATTAAATGTTCAATTCGATTATCAATATTTTTAGCCAAATAGGTCGATACCGAAAGAGTTTTTTGTAAATCCTCTTTCATGGCATCATTGATCAGGTATCCCACTATTAGTTCTACAAAGACGATAATAACCATAACATAAAGTAAAAGCGCTAAGATTAACTTACTTCGCAGACTCTTATGAGATGTCAGAAATTTGGTAAATGCTTTAAAACTCATATAAAAATTTTTTATATCTATAACTGTACTATATGACCCTGTTTGTTAAATTTAGCTATAATAAAATCATTTATATTTAACGCGTCATGTTTTTGGGGTGTAAAAGGTGAGGAATATTTTTTAATTAGACCATTATATTCTGATAATCGTTCTAGCATATCCCTAATTTTAGTTCTATCAACCGATTTTGCCTTTCTGACAGCTTTAACCAAAATATGTACCAAATCGTAGGCATGAGCGGTTCCTACAGGCGCGATTATCTCACCGGCATTATTAATCTTAAATTTGCTTTTGTATTTATTAATAAATTCCTTAACCTTTGGTTTAGAGTTATTTATAAACGAATAAGTTTGCAAAAAGCTCAAATCGATTTGTTCTAATTCATTGTTCAGTTCTTCCCAGAAATAACCACCAGTGATCCCCCAGTGAGATATAACGGGGACTTTCATATTCATTAGAATCATATTTTTAACAACTGTTATACCTTCAGGTGCGTTGGCTACTAAAATAATCGCACCAATATTATTCTGCTTAAGTCTGTTCAACTGAGAAACCATATCTCGTTCTCCCCAATTAAACCATTCAACCACAACCGGTTCAATATTTCTCTTTTTAAGGGCATTCAACATGGATACTTTGTTACTTCTTCCCCAACCGGTATTCTCTAGTAAGAGACCAACATTTTTATGCCTTTTTAAAGCTTCATTAACTAAAAATTCTCCCGCAAACTCATCTCTAACCGAAAGTCTGAAGACATAATTAGGGTTAAAGGAATTACTTACTATTCCAGTGGCAGCTGCCCACGGACCTAAATATATCATTTTGTTCTTATGTATTTCTTTTAATTCTGAAAGAGCTACTGGACTATGTAATCCACCAACAACCGCAATACAATTAGCAAGTTTACTAAAATGTTTAATATTTTCAATTCCTCTGGCACTTATTCCTGAATGATTTCTAACAATTAATTTTAACTGCCGCCCTAAAACTCCTCCTTTTTGATTTATTTCATCGATAGCCAATTGAATTCCTCTTTTTATCGCAATTCCAGAAGGAGCGGACCCTAACATCATATCCGCATCCAAGCCAATAATTATATCATTAGGTTTTTGTATAGAGTTTTTTATTTCTTCCACAACGGCATCCATCAGCCAACCTCCGATTATTTCTCGATAGGTAGTACTAACTAAAGGATTTAGAACCTTCCTAAACTTGTTCCTTTCTTCATTGGTTAAACTATAGATTTTGATTCCAGACTTGCGCAAATGATCCAGAAATTCATTCTCTTTTTTTATAGCTACATTTCTTTGAAAGACAGCAACTTCTTTAGCAGTTGAAACAAGAATCTGCCTAATATCAATAGGAAGTTTCTCAAAGACAGTTTTACTAAAAGCCAATACTTGCCCTAAGTAAGCATGATTACTAATCATCAAATGAGACTGAACCTCATAAAATTTCCTATTAACAATTGAACCCAATGGATTTTCTTGTCCATCCACCACTCCATCTTTTAATGCCTTATAGGTTTCGTAAAAACCAATAGGGATAGGATTAGATCCCAGCATTTTATATTGATCAAAAATAATGCGACTTTTCATAATTCTAATATTCAAACCTTTAAAATCAGAGGGTTTTCTAATCCTTTTATTTGCGGTAAATTGTTTAAAACCACTTTCCCATATACTGGCTCCAACTAAGCCGTGCTTGACTAAACCCCCTAAAACCATTAAACCAACTTTCCCATCAATTTGTTCGTACAAAGAATGTCTATCGGGAAATAGAAAAGGAAGATCAAATAATTGAATAGTTGGCATTAAGGTACTAAGTTTCGCCGTTGGTGGCAAAATGATATCCAACTTTCCTGCTCTAGCCATTTCTATCATTTCCTGATCAGTTCCCAATTCCTGATCAGGAAAAATCTTTATCTCTACTCTTTTTTGGGTTCTACGATTTACAACATTTGCGAACCTCACCGCCGCAATATGATGAGCACTGTTAACAGGCATATCATGTCCAAATTTTAACTGAAATACCTGTTCAACTTCCGAACTCAACTTTTGGTATTTTTTTATTTCTCTCGTACTATTAAAATGAAACAAAGCTATTACTATAACAGTAGTAAACACTACCATGAGACCACCTAAAACAAAGGCTTGCAGCTTCATAGAACCCCTCCAAAATATAGTGATTAGACAGTTAAAGCCAAACTTCACTAAGTAATATATTATCTAATGATAATACTCAATAATTTTATATCATTTATTGTGATTTTTCACGTGTTTTTATAATTTATAAATATTGCATTTAGATATTAGCAAATTGGATTAAATTTAAATTTACCTCTTACACAATTCGGTTAACACACCACCAGTAGATTTAGGGTGCAAAAAGGCAATTTCTTTACCATGAGCGCCTATTACAGGGGTTTCATGAATCAACTGACAACCAGCATTCTTCACTATTTTTAATTGTTGTTCAAGATTATCAGTAATATACGCTATATGGTGAAGTCCTTCACCTCTTTTAGCAATAAATTTTGCTATCGGACTGTCGCTGTTAATCGGCTCTAAAAGCTCAATATGAATCTCACCAACTTTAAAAACAACAATTCTTACTTGTTGTGAAGTTATTTCTTGAATTTCAGATCCTTTTAAACCTAATGCTTTTTCATAAAAAGTACTGGCTTCCTTTAAAGAAGAAACGGCAATACCTATATGATCAACTTTTTTAATCATAAGAACCTCACGTGTTAGCAAGTTTCACATACACAACCTCAGGGTCAAGGTAAACGCTGTTTAAGTAGCTGTTTAAGTGTTGAATTTTTAAATCATTAATCTGACTTTTCATCTCGCCTACTGTAAAAGCACCCTGAGTCTTTGGTTACTTCTATCAATTTAATTACCTGGTCCCAAATCTTATCTAGCCCGTTATAAGATAGGCTAGAAAAAGTAAAAGCTTTACTGCTCCATCCTTGAGTAGATGATCTCAGATACTGCAAAGTATTATTTAAGCCTTCTATCATACTTCTGGCTCTGTCAATATTATCTCCATCAGCTTTATTTATTATAATTATATCAGCTAACTCTATTACCCCACGTTTGATATTTTGCAGTTCATCTCCACTACCCGTTATAGTCATTAACATAAAACAATCTACTAATTCTCTGACTTGCGCCTCACTTTGTCCAGCACCAACCGTTTCAATCAAAATAACATCATACCCCGCTGCCTCACAGATAATAATACTCTCACCAGTATTATTGTCAATTCCACCCAATACTCCTTTAGATGGGGATGGACGAATGAAACTATTCTCCTGACGAGATAAATTTTCCATTCTAGTTTTATCACCTAATATGCTGCCGCCAGTTATACTACTACTGGGATCCACCGCTAAAACAGCTACCTTATGACCTTTCTGACACAAGTATGTACCCAGCTTATCAATAAAAGTGCTTTTGCCAGCACCCGGAATACCAGTGACACCAATTCTAACAGAATTTTTTACTCGAGGAAGATGATGTAACACTTCATTAGCTTTCTCGATATGAGCCGGCAAATCACTTTCCACAAGCGTAATAGTCCGAGATAAAATAGATCTATCATTAGTAATAACGCCTTTAACAAAATCTTGTACTGATAAGTTTTTTTGGTTTTCTGTTTTCATATTATTTATTAATTACTCACTTATGTATGTATTAATCTATATATTGATTAATTTTTTTAAAATAGTTTTTGCGGCAGATATTATTACTGTTCCTGGACCAAAAATAGCCACTGCCCCCATTTTAAGTAATTGCTTATGATCTTTAGCCGGAATCACACCGCCCATCACAATTAATATATCTTCACGCTTTAACTTGGCCAATTGTTTTTTCAGTTCTGGCAATAGAGTTTTATGACCACCAGCTAAAGAACTCACTCCAATAACATGAACATCATTTTCCACAGCTTGTTTGGCAACTTCAAAAGGTGTTTGAAAGAGCGGGCCTACATCTACATCAAAACCTAAATCAGCAAAAGCCGATGCTATCACTTTGGCGCCCCGATCGTGTCCATCCTGGCCCAATTTAGCGACCATAATTCTAGGTCTTCGACCCTTTAAAGCTGACCACTTTTGAACCTGTTCCAAAACCTCTTTTACTTTTTGCTCATCTCTAAATGCGGACACGTAAACTCCTGTTTTACTCATGATTTGAGCTTCATGTCGACCAAAAACATTCTCTATGGCAGTGGAAATTTCACCTAAAGTTGCCCTTAATTTTGCCGCCTCAACAGTTAGCGCTAATAGATTTCCTTCATTCTTTTCACAACATAAGGTAATGGCACTTAATTTTGCTTTTACTTGTAATTCATCCCTACCAGATTTAACTTGTTTTAAACGCTCAAACTGCTTTTGTCTAACAAAAGAATTATCAACTTCCAGCGTATCAAGCATCTCTTCTTTTTCCAACTTAAATTTATTGACGCCAATCACCGTTTCCTGACCTGAATCAATTAATGCTTGCCTTTTAGCCGCTGATTCTTCAATACGCATTTTAGGTAATCCCGATTCAATCGCCTTTACCATTCCGCCCAGCGATTCTATTTCCTGTATATGTACCCATCCTTTTTTGATCATTTCAGCAGTAAGACTTTCTACATAATAAGAACCTCCCCACGGATCAACTACATCGCATAGTCCGGTTTCTTTTTGTAAATATTTCTGTGTATCACGAGCGATTTTGGCCGAAAAATCTGAAGGTAGCGCAATGGCTTCATCAAAAGAATTAGTATGAAGAGATTGGGTATGACCCATCACCGCTGCCATAGCTTCTACACAGGTTCTAATGATATTATTATAAGGATCCTGCTCAGTCAGGCTCCAGCCCGAAGTCTGGGTATGCGCCCTTAGAGCCATAGATTTAGGATTCTTGGGATCAAACTGATTTATTAGCTTTGCCCATAAAGCCCGCGCAGCCCTCATTTTGGCAATTTCCATAAAATAATTTTTCCCTACACCCCAAAAAAAGGACAACCGTGGAGCAAAGGAATCAATATCTATCCCAGCCTTTAGCCCTGTACGAACATATTCCAAACCATTAGCCAAAGTATAGGCCATCTCAAGATCCAACGAAGCACCTGCCTCCTGCATATGATAACCCGATATGCTTATACTATTGAACTTGGGCATATACTTAGAAGTATACTTAAAAATATCGGCTACGATCCGCATAGACGGAGCTGGTGGATAAATATAGGTATTGCGAACCATGTATTCTTTTAAAATATCATTTTGAATAGTACCCGTTAGCTGTTCGGGCTTAACTCCCTGTTCTTCTGCTGCCACAATAAAAAAGGCCAGTACCGGCAAAACAGCTCCATTCATAGTCATAGAGACCGACATCTTATCGAGAGGAATTTGATTAAACAAAATTTTCATATCCTCCACAGTGTCAATGGCTACGCCGGTCATACCTACATCGCTTACTACCCGTGGATTATCAGAATCATATCCTCGATGAGTTGCTAGATCAAAAGCTACCGACAAACCTTTCTGCCCAGCTTTTAAATTTCTTAAATAGAAAGCATTGCTCTCCTCGGCTGTTGAAAACCCAGCATATTGACGAATGGTCCATGGTCTGGTGCGATACATGGTTGAGTAAGGACCCCTAAGAAAGGGCGGTATACCAGATAAATAAGGAAGATGAGCAATACCTTCTACATCCTCATCTGTATACAATGGTTTAACGGTAATATTTTCCAAGGTATTGTGAAAGAAATCCTGATAATCTTGCTTTATTTGTTGCATTAATTTAGTTTGCCAAGTTAGCTTATCAATTGGCTTATCATTTGATATATCAACCCGCTCATTATCAAGATCATATAGAGGAATTTTGCTAAAATCAGGAAAACTACTACTCATACTACTACTCACTAGTTTCTCCTTCTCTCATCATAATGCGACTTCAATGTATGTGTCATGCAATGAGTTTTGAGCATTGAGTTAAAATACCTCCCGACGACTCAATTTCTTGTAACCGCGACCACGATTTTTGGGCAACTTGATCAGTGAGCCACTCTAAGTAATACGATCCTCCAACGGGATCAATCACTTGATTCAAATGACATTCCTCTTTAAGAATTAATTGAGTATTACGGGCAATTCTGCGTGAAAAATTTTGAGGTGATTCTAAATGACTGTTATAAGGCTCAACATGGATACTATCGCCACCTCCAACAATAGCCGATAAAGCTTGAGTTGTGGACCGCAGAATATTAGTATAAGGATCATCTTCGTTGATTTTTCTAACCGGATCATTTTTTTCACCTGGATTTTGTTTTGATGTACTAACATGAACATGCATAATTTGAGACTCTTTACTTCCACCTAAAGTCGCTACAATCCTGGACCACATGACACGAGCCGCTCGTAATTTTGCAATCTCTAAAAAGAAATTACTTCCAACAGCAAAGAAAAAACGAACCCGAGAAGCGCATTCATCAATGGTCAATCCGCGTTTCATTAAATTTTTCAGATATTCAATCGCTGTTGCCATAGCTGCCGCTAATTGCCAAACTACATTTAATCCTCTTTGATGATATAATCTGGCATCAATACCAATAGTTTGTAATTTCAATTTTTGTTCAATTGCTAATCGGGTATTTTGTAACAATTGATCATAATCATCAAATTGAGAAAAATCAGTTTTTCCTTCTCTTAATAGAATATTTAGAGGATCAAAAGTTATAAAGCCATTGATTTGATTTAATTGCTTGTTTCTCTGTTGTAAAAACTCATCTAACATCGTAAAAAAAGTAAGAACAGGCAAATTTTTACCGCCAGCTTGGTTATGCGAAAATGATGTAGTACTGCCAGTCTCGATATACGAAAAAAATGCAGTACTGCCAGTCTCAATATGCAATGGTAAAACGGTAATATCAATGTCCTTAAACATTAATTCTAAATCTTGTACATTACCAATAACCGGACCGTCTGGCTGGACTAGAGAAATATGAATGGCCGATAAACCCTTAGTTAAATCTTCTTTTAAGATTTTGTTAATTTCCCCAGCAGAGAAAGCACGATACTCCTGACTTATCAACCAAGGTTCTATGATATTACCTGCTGCTTCACTCCCACGTATAAAAGGAGCAAAACCCGGATAATTAATTTTGGCACTTAATTTTTCAATATCAGATTTTACATAGATAGGCGATATACTAATATCTATATCCTCTTCTTCACCTTTACCCTCCCCCCTCTTACTCCCACCTTCACCTTTACCCTCAATTTTAACAATAGGTATAGAGCCTTTATTTACCGTTTTATACCAATCATCCAATGAAGGTATTGGAAATTCATTGAAGAAAGATGAGAAATCAAATTCAGTCTTTTCCACCATTTTTTATTGCTTTTCTATCATTTTTTTATTTGCTTTTCTACCAACCAATACCTATAATATTAACCACTGTAAATCAATTCAAATTTTTCTAAGGAGGGAAATAATGAAATTATCACTGTTACTGGTTACTTTATTCCTATCTTCAAGCGCCTTTGCTGCTATAGATGACATCCAGATACATTCTTTTACACGTATTGGTGATATGATGTCTCCTATGATGGGAGAAGTATGTGGTAATGTAAATTCTTCTGATCCCATGATCATTGTAAAAGTAGCCGTTGATCCTGGACCACGACAGGGCTTTTATACAACTCTTACCGACAAACATGGTAATTTTTGTATTACCGTAGCTACTCATTATGGCAGAGTCGAAGTTACCGCAACTGGAGTTCATGATTCACATGATGATAGTGAGCCAATTACAGACTCTTCATCTACTACCAATGATTCAACCGATTCCTCTGATCGAGCCGATTTTAGATATTCAAGAAGTCGTAACGCTTTTAGTAGAATATTCGATCTGAATCAAATACGGAGCCGTTGATCATAGTAAGGTCTCCTCCTATAGTGTGAACTCCTATCGCAACTTTCCAGCGCACAATTTATCTTATAAAAAATTTTGGTTCACTTCTGAATGAATTTCAGGCAATCAACGTAGAAACTGTAATTCCATCCAGCAAGTTTTATAGCTTCTTTACAACTCGATGGTAATTGTTGATTTGAGATAAAATGTTGGTGAATTACTCGGAAAAAATTACTTGAATGTGAATAGGGTGGATCCAATTGAAAAACTTGTGGACTGTCAAAGCTATTTTTTGATTGAGGTAGTTCTACGCAAAAGTTGTTCCCCATTTTGTTGTGATTTGCCTTAAACTCGATTAAATCAGCAAAGTCTTCTTCTACAAAGCCTTCCCATGGTTTTTCAGGATGCTTACCTAATAAACATTGGCGAATTTTATAAAAAGAAGTTTGACTTAAAGTACTTACCTTTTTTGACCTTAAAGCGAAGGATAATTGATGTCCCAATTCATGCAGCAAAGTAAATTTACCATATTGAGGGTATAATACTGAAAATCCACTTACATTGATGTTCCCTGTTGTTGAAACTGCGTTATCAGTATTACCTTCAATCAAGTATTGCTCACAAAGATCTGAGATCTCAAAATAATAGTTATCTTTGTCTAAGTAATAATCTATTTTAGCCGACGCTAAGGTCATTTGTTGGTTAGATTCTTGACCAATAGTTGTCAGGTAATGATCCAACGATGATACTAAGATGCGTATTTCTTCTGTTAAATCTTTTTTAAATCGCTCTAATAAGGTTTCATTGAACTCGGGTAAATTAAATTCAGCGTCATCTACTATTTTTCTTAAGTAGTCCTGAGTCTTAAGTGAAAATAGTGGCGTGATATATTGTTTAATCTGCTTTTTGGCCCACACAATATGAGGATTAAAATTGTCAATTTCTTTGGAGGATGGCAAATGAGCTAAATTATAAAAATAATTTTGTCGGCACCTTTTAATGACTTCTTCCCTTTTTCTAATAACTTGGTCCTTATTAGATAAGAAATCTAAAAACTTCGCAATTTTTTCTTCTAATTTAATCCTTTTAGTATATTCATAAAAAGTTTCAGGGTTGGTTTGATAAAAAGTTCTATTCTTGGAATTAGTTAATAAAAAGGTTTTATATCTTAAGAGTTCTATTCTAATTCGTAAATATGATTTGACTTCCGTTTCAGTCATTTCTTCTTGTGTCATTACTTTTAATAATAAAGGATTAAAAAGAAGGTATCTAATACTCGATAAATTATGTAATAGTCTTCCCGACGGACCTCCTATTAACTGAAGGGCTTCAACAACTTTGCTAAAATCAATGTAAATAGCTTGTTGATAAGGTAAATCAGGATACAGAATTTCATAAAACTGACTGGGAGATACGTAGGAATCGAATATAATAAGTACTTCTCTAGCAATGTCCTCTTGGTAGTAACTCTTTAAAATAGATATTATCCAATTCTTCTTACTATCTGGTAAAACGCCAAGATTTTTTTTGGTTCGAGATATATCAAGTTGATAAGTGTTTTTTAGGAAAACAGTATGATAATAGTAATTATCCATCTCAAGGAGATTATGCAAAGGCTGGTATTGAGGGTCAACTGGTTTTGCCTCCTTTAGCAGTCGTTTTAGTTCTTGTAACCATTTTATCTGATATTGATCTATAACATCCATAAAGGGCCGCATTAATTCTGTAACAATCGATTTATTAAAGGCATCCACTTCAGATGGACGATTTTTGATTATATCAGCAATTCTTTGAGTGGCTATTTCTTCTCGACTATCAAACGATGCCGCATCTGGACATATATCTTTAATACATTGAACAGCATGATTATTAAGTAGATCTTTCTGATTTTTTCCAGGTTGAGTATTTTTCACCTCAATATCAAAAAATCGTAATTTACATAAGCTAAGTATTGTAGAAATAAAAATAAGAGAAATAATTACACAAATTTTCATCAATTTGCCCCGTGTCTAAAATGATTTTGAAAATTTTCGCTCTCTAGCTAGATGGATCATTCCACTGGCCCAATATTTGGCTCCTGCGGCATGCAAATGAGTATAGGATAGTAGGACATTATCCTTAAGTATCCCATCAACTTTACCATCAAAACCAAATCCTTTTTTTACCTCAAAAACCATGGTTTGATTTTCTAATCCTTTATTTTTTACTAAAGAATAATGAAATTCATGTCCTTTAAGGGTTGTACCTAAAGGAAAATATGGATTCTTTTGTGTTACTTCTAAGACTGAATAACCATGTCCAACGGGCTTACGAAAGAATTCAAAATCCAAGGAAAACACATTACACATAGGAAAATTTTGGCCATGATAATTCAAGGATTTCCCTAAATATATCACCGCCCCGCATTCACCATAGATAGGAAGACCCTTCCCAGCATGCTTTTTAATAGAGTCACAAAAACTACGATTCTTTGATATTTGCTCGGCGTATACTTCAGGAAAGCCACCTCCGATATAAAGTAGATCAATCGGTTTTAAGTCAGTATCTTCCAATGAATTAAATTCAATAATTTGGGCACCTTCATTCTCAAGAGCTTCAAGATTTTCTGGATAATAAAACTGAAAAGCTTTATCTCTAATGATTCCAACAGTCACATCTTTTTGGCAAGTATTCTGCTGATCACCATTATAATTCATTTTATTCGAACAATCGCACTCATTACTAGAAGATTCATACACCTTATCTACCAACTCCTCCAAATGTAAATATTTTTCCGCTAAGCTGCCAAGTATTTCACACTTTTCATCCCCATCACTACTTTCATTAGCTGTCAGTAATCCTAAGTGCCGCTCAGGTAAGGTCAATTCTAATTTAGGTAATACTCCTAAAACCGGTAATCCGGTATGATATTCAATGCTTTTGGTTAAAGTTTCTTCATGCCTTTTTCCCGCTACTCGATTTAATATTATACCTTGAAGATTAACTTGAGGATCAAAAGTTTGACAGCCAATTATAAGTGGAGCTATGGTATTAGTAGTTTTAGTTGCATCAATAACTAAAACAACACCTACATCTAAAAGAGTTGCGATCTTAGCTGTACTGTATGTACCATGAATATCGACCCCATCAAAAAGGCCACGATTTCCTTCGATAAGAGCCAGTGAGTTATCTTGGATATTCCTATAAAAAGAATCACGAACACCATCCTCACCCATTAAATATAAGTCTAAATGTCTGCAAGGTATTTGGGCAGCCTTACTTAGCCATGCGGCATCAATGTAATCAGGACCTTTTTTAAAAGGGATTATTTTTAGACCCTTTCTTCTTAAGGCCACTGTCATACCAATACTAACTACAGTTTTAGCCGAACTACCTCGAAGAGCTGATACTATTATTTTTCCAAATGACATTTTTAGACTACTTTCAAATTTAACACTTCGGCAAACCTTGAATCAAAAAGCGGACATCGCTCGAAATTGGCTCCTTCATGGGTGTTCAAGTATATATTAGTTACGGCCTCATTAGCGGATCGATAAAAATTTTCCTCTCCAATTCTTTTAAACAAGCTAGTCCGATTTAAAACATCCAAAACAGAATCGTTTAAACCACTAAAAGATACTCCATAACCATTTTCTTGCAGATAATCCACTAAAGAAGATAAAACCTCCTCACCCGAAGCATCAATTTCACTAATGGCATTACCAACAATTAAGACATGTCGCAGGTCGGGCATTTTTGCTGTTTTTTCAACAATGGAATTTTTCAAGTTTTTACAATTAATAAAAGTCAAAGATCCCTGATTCCGTATGATCAATATATGCTTACATTGTCTCAAATGAAAACGCTCAGCATTACGAAAGCTTCCATCGGGCATTTTGGATAAATAAGTAATACGAGAATCGGTTCTGCGCAGCATATATAGTATTAGTGTAAGAACAACGCCAATGATAATACCCCGATCAAGATGAGGTGCGAAAACCAGTGTTAAAATAAAAGTAGTAAGTCCCACCATTCCATCATATTTTTGTACTCGAAAAACGTGAGCAAAGGCCTTGAAATTAATTAATCCCAATACTGCCATCATGATTATCGCAACCAAGACAGCATTGGGTAAATGATATAGCATTGGGGTAAAAAGTAATAGAGTAATTGCCACACAAAGACCAGAAAAAACATTAGACATACCGGTAATACCGCCAGCTTTATAATTTACCGCTGAACGAGAAAAGGACCCCGAAACTGGATAACTCTGGCTAAAAGATCCTAAGATATTGGCCAAACCCTGACCAATTAATTCCTGATTAGGATCGAGTTGTTGCCCCGTTTTGTACGCCAGCGCGTTAGCAATTGAAATAGCCTCCATAAAGCCCAGTAATGAAATTATCACCATAACGGGTAAAAAACTTATTATAACCGACCAATCAAAGTGAGGCATACTTATCTTGGGTAATCCAACGGGAATACTACCAACAACATCTCCACCTCCCGACATGACAATCGACGACAAATTCAATTGTCCATTTTTGACAATCATTCGCCATACACGACCGTCCTTTTTATAACCATCTGGAACCTCACCTCGTATAAAATAAAAGGTTTTATTATCTGTATCGGTAGCTGCTTCAAAAAGATATTTACGTAATTGGGCACGATACTTTTTTTGTTCTTTCTTTAGTCCCTTAACATGATCCAGTAAAAATTCCTTTTGATGAAAAACAGCTTTTATCTCATCAAAACGGATACCCGCATAGTTCTTTAAAGGTGCTTGTTGATTGAAAGGGCCTTGTTGATGACAATAATAACAAGTTTGATTACCAATTTTGGTTTTGTTCATTACGACTGAATCATCACCAAAAGCCTTAGAATCAACATCTAACTTTTGATGATCGATATTTGATTGGTCTTTCTTATTATTAATAGCCATCTTAGTTATCTGATCTATCTCATTACTGAGGGTATTATAAGTATTCACCTCTTTTTGTACCTGCTCAGATTGAATAGTCTGAAGGGATGTTTTTTTAAGATTCTCAAAACCAACTATCCATGACAGAAAGGTAGTTATCGCTACCGCAACCAATACATTGGGTATTTTAGGATTAATTTTTCTTAAACCAATCATAATAGCAAATGCCAAAGTTGCCATACCTAAGGTCGGTAAATGAATATAATGCCAGGCTGATTTAAGAACCAGCCAAACAGTTTCATAATGCGTTTCCGCTTTATCAACATGCACTCCAAAAATCTTAGAAAGTTGAGATGTCGCTATTATGATAGCAGCTGCAAAGGTAAAACCTTGTACAACTGGATGAGATAAAAAATTTACTATAACACCTAGTTTAACAACACCTAAAAGGAGTTGAAAAACTCCAACCATCAGGGCCAAAATAATAGCATAGGCAATGTATTCCGCACTTCCGGCTGTGGCCAGAGGTTCAAGAGCTGAACTGGTCATTAGCGAAATAACGGCCACGGGTCCGGTAGCTAAATGATTACTGGAACCAAACAGAGCGGAAATAATAGGTGGTAAGAAAGAGGCATACAACCCATAATAAACAGGCAATCCAGCTAACTTAGCATAAGCCATTGACTGAGGAATCATTACCAGAGCAATAGTAATACCAGAGATAAGATCGGCTTTAAATACTTCACGATCATAATTCTTAAACCAATTTAAAAAAGGCAGGAATCTTGTTAGCATAATACCTCCACCCTATTTTATTTGGGACGCATTTAAGTGTATAATCAATTTTTATCAATGGCAAGTGTATAATAAATTGGTTTTAATTAGGTAAAACTTGCATCAAGACTTTTTCTATTATAAACAATTCTTAGCAATAAAATTAAAAGTAATTTAACGCGATTTAACGCGACGTGTAGGATTGGATGAGTTTCTTTCCCATCAATATAGACTTAAGAAATAGAAAGATCCTTTTAATTGGTGGGGGTAAGGTTGCCGAAAGAAAAATCTCAATTCTACTAAATTATACTGACTCCATAACAATAATCGCACCTCGAATTACAAGGAAGTTAAAAGAACTTAATCAATTAGGAAAAATTACTCATATTCATCGTTCTTTTAAAAAAGGAGATTTACAAGGATTTCAATTGGTTTTTAGTACTACCAATGATGTTACTACCACTCAAAAAATCCATCAAGAAGCGCTTGAACACAATATATTGTTGAATGCAGCAGATATTCCCGATTACTGTGATTTTTTCTTGCCAGCAATCGTAAAACGAGGGGATCTATCTCTAGCAATATCGACAAGTGGTAAATGTCCAGCCTTAGCAAAACATATTAAAGACCAATTAGAAAAAATATTTACTGATGAGTATGGTCCACTCACTGCACTTTTAGGTAATATCAGAAAAAGAACCATAAGAACTAAAAAGAAAAATATTAATCTTAAAGAAATTTTAGGGACGCTTTTATTGGAAACGGAAAATATTAAAAACTGGATCAAAAGCAATAACTACACCCGAATTGAAAAATTAATTAATCAGATATTTGATTACAAACTAGATGTCAAAAAGGTGATTAAACATGAGTAGTAAAACAGGAAAAGTATTTTTAGTTGGTGCCGGTCCCGGTGATCCTGATCTTATTACCTTAAAAGGAACACTGGCCCTACAAAAGTCGGATGTTATCATTTACGATTATTTAGTTAACCCACTGATCTTAAATCACTCTAAACCAACAGCCACTAAGCTTTACGCTGGCAAAAAACACAACTGCCATACCATGAAACAAGAAGCAATAAATCAACTAATGCTTCATCATGCTAAACAAGGAAAAGTTATTACTCGATTAAAGGGTGGTGACCCTTTTGTACTAGGTAGAGGAGGTGAAGAAGCTGAAATACTGGCTGAAAATGACATTCCTTTTGAAATAATTCCGGGTATTACCTCAGCGATCGCGGTACCTGCCTACGCTGGTATACCTGTAACTCACAGGGATTTTGCCTCGAACGTTACGATCGTGACTGGTCACTGCGCTTCGAGTAAATCTAGTGATAACATTAATTGGCAGGAATTATCAAATCTCCAAGGTACTCTGGTATTCCTAATGGGTATAACTAACCTTTCTAATATAGTAGAAAAACTTTTGCAAAATGGTAAGCCTCCCGTAACGCCGGTAGCATTGATTTCAACCGGCTGTTATAAGGAGCAAAAAACACATGTGGGAAACTTAAAAAATATCAATGAGATTGTAACTAAGGAAAATGTACAACCTCCAACAGTAATAGTAATAGGAGAAGTGGTTAATCTCTCCCCTAAACTGGGTGGTTGGTTCGAACAACAAGAATTACCATCGAGATGTTATACAACGCAGTAAAACTTTTCATCATCAATATCAATTTCAAATAAAATAATAAATTATTTACAGCGATTCAGAGTGTAAAATATACCCACATATAAAGCGTGAGCCGCAAA
>CAZJDM010000064.1:0-22465 GCA_964544765.1 uncultured bacterium | reverse complement strand
TAGATAGAGTCCTTATTAACAATAAATTTATAGACTTTAAAATTTTGCATAAAACCACCCTTATATTTAATCCTTGAACACATCCGCTCTCGGAAAGTATAATAGATCTATACTCTTATTTTTGCAAGGTTAGAAGGAGACCTAAATGGAAATAGTTATTTATGGAGCAAGAGGTTCCTATCCGGCAACTAGTGCAGACTTTATGAAATATGGTGGAAATACTACCTGTTTATTGATCTCTTTACAAAATGGACAAAATATAATTTTTGACGGTGGATCTGGATTATATCAATTAGGATTAGATCTAACTTCCCAATTTACCCCAGATAAAAAATACAAACTAGATTTAATTTTATCTCACACCCATTGGGATCATATCTTGGGTTTACCTCATTTTCGACCATTCCATATGCATAACGTTGAAGTAATAATTCACGGCCCTTGTTATGGTTTTGAATCTCTAGAGAAACTCTATGCTGGTCAACAAAACGAACTGCACTTTCCCGTAAAATCAAACAAAATGAATGCCAAAATATCCTTTCATCAAATAGACCCAGGAGACTCATTTAGAATCAAAGGTGCTAAGATCTCGACAGCACAGTTAAATCATCCAGGTAAAACTATTGGATACCGAATAGAAGCTGATGGTAAAGTAATGACTACTCTAACTGATACCGGATCTATAGAAAATAATCACCTGGGAGTAGGAATGGCACTTCAATTTGGAACCTTACAATCAGATTTACATGATACCTTTAATGAGTCATTACTAAACTTAGCCAGCAATGCTGATCTACTTTTACATGACTCTCATTTTAGACCCGTCGACATAGAAGGCAAAGAACACTGGGGACACTCTACATCTAAGCATGCAGTAGACAGAGCAATTAAGGCCAAGGCTAAACGCTTGTTACTTTTTCATCACAATCCTTTATATAATGATAATATAATAGGAAAATTAAAGAACGAATCGCTAGAAAAGTCGAAAGCTAATAATTTAGAAATAATTACCGCTTACGAAGGACTTAGGATAAAATTATGAAAATAAGATATTGGGGAACCAGAGGCAGCTTAAGCGCACCTACCAAAGAAACAACTGAAGTAGGGGCTAACACTTTATGTATAGAGCTAAGAACGAAAGACAATCATGCTATTATCATGGATGCCGGATTTGGAATAATTGGACTCGGCAATGATCTGGTACAAAAAATTAATATCAATACCCCTAATGTCTTTCACATTTTTTTTACCCACTTCCATTGGGATCATATTCAAGGGCTACAGTATTTCAAACCAATTTATTATAAAACCTCAACTTTAAAGTTGTATAGTCCCCATCCTGTTTCTCAATTAAAAAGAGCTATTGAAGATTCTTTTGCAAGGGGTTACAGCCCCTTTGAGTCATTATATAATTTACCTTCTACTATTGAGTTCAAAAAGCTTAGTAAAAAACCTCTTCGTCTTTTTAACACTGAGATTAGAAATATACCAGTAGATCACACTACTCCAACATATTCCTACCGCATTGAACAAGATGGATTGTCAATTGTGTATGCTACCGATCACGAGGCTAAGGATCCTAAAATAAACAAACCTTTTTTGAATTTTGCTAAAGGCGCCGATATCCTTATACATGATGCTATGTTTTTTGAAAAGGAATATAATGATTGTATTGGGTGGGGTCATTCTACAATTGAAAAAGCTTTGCAAAATGGTCTAAACGTTAAGGCTAAACAAATACACCTGTTCCATCATGGGGTATCTCGTGCTGACACAGAATTAAAACAATATGTTGATACATTAATTAATTCAAAAAGAGAGGAATTAAAGGACACTAAGGTTTTAATTGCTAAAGACAACGACTCCTATTCACTCTAACAGACTCCAATCCAATAGACCCCTATTCACTCTGACTATATAGTCTACTGGTTTTTAAACTGCTTGGCATCGATACCGTACTTAGCTAGTTTTCTAAGTAAAGTAACTTTGGTCATATTGGTCTTTTCTGCGGTAATATTAATACCACCATTATAAGTTTTTAAGGCACGCAAGATGAACTCTTTTTCAAAAAGCTCTTTTCCTTTATTATAATCAAGTGCGTCAAATAACTGAGCTTCAAGACTGTCTTCTCCTTGGGATACATTATCCAAAGAAGACATATCTTCATCAATTTGTAAAAAGGGCTTTCTAAACATTTCAGGTAAAGAAGAATCGCTTAAATAATCCTCACTTTCCATAACAAAAGCGTATTCGATAACATTTTCCAGTTCTCGTATATTTCCGGGCCAAGTATATCCGTGGAGCAATTTAACAGCCTCATCAGAGAGACCTTTAATTTGACGTTTATGTAACTTATTAAATTTAGCCACCAACGATTCAATTATAGGGTTAATATCTTCTTTCCTATCTCTAAGCGGTGGTAAAAAAACAGGCAGTACATTCAATCGATAATACAAATCAGAACGAAAAGTATTATTGGACACCATCTTTTCTAAATCTTTATTAGTCGCGGCAATAATTCTAACATCTGTGCCTATCTCCATTTGACTACCAACTGGAATAAACTTACGTTCTTGCAAAACACGCAATAGCTTAACTTGCATATGTGGGCTGATATCTCCTATTTCATCTAAAAATAAGGTACCACCTTCAGCATATTGAAACATACCTATTTTTCGTTTATCAGCTCCAGTAAAAGCACCTTTTTCGTGCCCAAAAAGCTCACTTTCTATTAAATTTTCTGGAATCGCGGCACAATTAACTGCCACGAACTTATTTCCTTTTCGGTGGCTATTAAAATGGATTGCCCTTGCTACTAATTCCTTACCGGTTCCACTTTCTCCACGAATGAGAACAGAAGTTTCAACCTTAGTAAGTTTGTATATCAAATTAAAAACTTTATTTATTTCTTTGGATTGACCAATAATCTCTTTATTGGTGTCATAATTAAGAATGGGAGCTGAAAATACCGCCTTATCAACTAACTCCTGAGCTTCTAAAGCTTTACCTACCATTTCAATTAATGCGTTTCTATTAATTGGTTTTTGAACATAATCATAGGCACCATTTTTCATAGCAAAAACAGCGTCTTTTATGTCGGAAAAAGCGGTTATCATTAATACGGTTGTAGAAGCCGAGTGTTCTTTTATTTGTTTAAGGGCGTCCAGTCCATCCATAACCGGCATATTTACATCTAAAATAACCAAATCAAATTGCTTTTCCTTAACCAAATCAACACATTCTTGACCGTTTTGAGCTTCTTCAATTTTATATCCCGCACTCTCAAGTGCATTACGAGCCGAAAACCTCAAAGAAGCATCATCATCTACAACTAAGACTTTAAACATTTATTTCCTCCAAAAAGGCTTGGATTCGATCACACCTCCCCTATGAGGCAGTTTTAGCATAACATATGGGCCGAATCAAGTTTAAATATTGAAAAAATACCACATTTTGCGTAATCGTTTGATTATTATATAAAATTTTGATAAAAAATAGTATCATTTTTATACCACTCCTGTCTTATTCTAACGCCATAGAACAAAAAGAAACTTTGTTAATGAAGTTATATCGAGGTAAAAAGCTTAATTTTATCTTCGATTATTGGTAAATCCTCTTCTTTGGTATCCTTATAAATACGTAAAATAATACCATCTTTATCAAGTATCAAGGCGGTAGGAACCTTTGGTGATTTATAAAGATCAAAAACTAATTCATTACACATAACTACCTGATATGGAAAGGGATTTTTTTTATTGTAAGCTAAAACATTCTTGGGTGAATCTAGCGCAGCAACACCTAATACCGCTAAACCCAAAGCGCTGTATTTTAAATAAATTTTCTTATAAAAAGCCAAAGCTTTCTGACTAGGTTTGTTCCACGTTGAAAAGAAATGTAAAAGGGTTATACGTCCCCTAAACTGACTCAAACTAACATCTTTCCTTTCTAAATTATGAAGAGTAAAGTCAGGAGCTTTAATACCTGTTTCAACATATTCCCAAGGCTGTTTCTCAAAACATGAGTTAAGAAATAATAATAGTATGAAAAAAAACAATAAATACACAGTCTTGTAATGCAAACTATTCCTTATATCTTGTTTAAAAATACTATTTATACCTATATTAATTCCAGTATTAATCATACGTTAAATTACCTTTCACAAGAATATGGCTATTCCTTGATGGTCGTATACTATCCTTTCATGATCAATAGTTCTTTGGTAAAACTTGAGAAATTTTCAAATCCATGATCAAGGACTACACCTAAATCTTCAATCCTAACTCCACCAGTTTTTAAATAATATAAACCGGGTTCAACTGTAACTACTTGTCCCGACTCTAAAGCCGGTTGATTAGCTGCAATCCTGGGATGTTCATGGATATCCAAACCTACACCATGACCCGTACCATGTATAAAACCTTGAGTAATACCATCCACAACACCTGTTTGATAGCCCTTCTCTTTAAAAATTTTTTGAATTCCTTGGTGAATCTCACTGCCGGTCACTCCATTTTTGATTACTGACAGTGCCCAATTTTGAGCAGTAAATACAGCATCATATTGATTAACCATCTCTTGTGAAACATCACCTATAACAAAGGTCCTGGTCATATCTCCAAAATAGTAAGTTTTCCTTGATTGAGGAAAAATATCTACAATAATGAAAGAATGAGGTTTAATAGGACCCGAGCCTTGATTATGAGGATAAATGGCATCTTCTCCAGAAGAAACAATAGTGTCTAGAGGAATACATTGCTTTTTAAACAGCTCATAAAATATGACCTCTTTGATGTATTCAGAAGTTAGAATATTACCTTTATAAAAGACTTGATCCTTTTTAATTTTAGATTTCTCAAATATGCCTGCTACTGTTTCATAAACGCCACTTACTATTTGTTCAACCTCTCTTATAGCTGTTATTTCTTCTTCTTTTTTTAATGACCGCTCCGGGAAAAAGGGTTTCAACCGAGGTGTAATCGTATATCCATTATCACGCAATCCATCTGCTGTAATGACCGGAAAATTTTGCGGTACTACAAAATTTTTATCGTGATCCTCTCCTAATATTGTTTTTAAAAGAAAAGGTAATTGGGTAAATAATCTACCTGTTAATTGATGCTCATCATACAATTTACTAAAAGAAACTACATTATCTACTTTTGATTCCTTTTTAGCTCTTTCATACTCTAAATCTGATACCATTAAATATGATTTTCCATGATATGAAAAACAATAATAAGCATCTGGAGCATGAAATCCAGTCATATAAAGAATATCTTTATCATGATTGGGATTTCCCCATAATATATAATTGTTATTAGAATCCATCTAAATATCTCCTATTCAGCTAAGACTCAAAACCTCTCTTTTACTTGGGGTAATTACATATCCTCTTAAATAAGAACTAAAGTGTGTATATCACGAAACAAATCTTAGGCATATGAAAAAGTGATATTATCCAATAGTTGTAAGCTGTCTATTTTAATTATATAATCTTGTTGTTCATTATTAGCAAAAATTTTTTGGCGCTGATTTTTCCATGCCATTAATGGATAAATTAACTGGGTCAGCGGGACTACTATATTCCAGTATTATCAGTAGTAATATTTTATCAATGTCACTATGGTTTATCGATGCTGGAGTATATCATCAAATACCTACTGGACGAGTTTCATCTTTGGCATTAGGGGGTCGTGTTGGAATTATTATGTTAAGAGCCTCTTCAAATTTTTTAGGTACTTCCACCAGTAATTCAGAATTCGAATTTGAAATTTGCCCAGCTTTAACCTGGACGAGAAGCGCCGATCCAGTGATCTTTGGAATTGATTTTCGTATTCCAATTGTTAGTGGCTCTAGTCTAAATAACTTTCCATTACTTCTGATGGGAATGGTTGGCTACACCTTCAAATAATCTTATTAGTTAATGCAATTTGACGAATCGAAAATGTTATGCGATTATCCTGCGAATATTTATATGAGGTTTCAGGATGTGTAAACTTGCTAAACTTTTCTTTACTTACTATTTATATTTTTTGATTTGTCTATTCTCATTATTTGACACTACTAAAAATATTCAAGCAGCCAAACACCCTTATATAGTTTCCTTGGCTCCTAACATCACTGAGATGTTATTTTTCTTGGGAGCGGGTGATCACATAGTCGGGATAACCAGGTTTTGTAACTACCCTCCCAAGCTAGTAAAATCAAAAAGCCAAGTTGGCGACTTACGAAATCCTAATATTGAAAAAATATTAGCTTTAAAACCGGATAAAATATTATTAACCAATGAAGGTAATAGTTATGAAACATACAAATCTCTAAAGACACTAAAGTTACCTCTAGTTGTTTTAGAGATTAATAAAATTCAAGATGTTTTTAAAAGTATGCATTCACTGGTATCATTAATCGGACTGGGCAAAAAAGCAATAAACCGTATTAATGAATTCAAGACTAACATACAACTTTTCCAAAAAAAGAGAATGGATTTAGAAAAGAAACAAAAGTCTAAAAAGAGTAATAAACAACCAAAACCGCTTTCGGTATTATGGGTATACTCTATCAACCCATTGATTGTAGCAGGTCCCAGCACCTTTGTAAGTGAGATAATCTATTTATCAGGGGGAAATAATATAGTAAAACAAAAAGGTATTCAACGTTATCCCCGTTTTAGTATGGAAAAGGTTATATCCCTTAATCCAGATGTAATTATTCATTCTATCCCTTTTACCGAAAAAAAAAGAGTAATCAGGTTTTGGCGAAACTATAAAATATTAAAAGCTGTCAGCAAACAAACATTATTTTTTGTTGATCCTGATATAGTGGATCGACCCGGTCCACGGCTTGTTAAGGGAATAACAGAAGTTGAAAAACTGTTAAAGAAATCTAAAGAACTTATGTAATGTAATTAACCTATATCAATTAAGTCAATTATGTTAACGAAAAACCCATTCAAACAATTAATACTAATTAACCTTGTTGGATTTTTTACGACTATAATAGTTCTTATCATATGTAATTTATATGGATCAGAAGATTTAAATCTATCATTGATAGATCTATTTATAATCGAATCATATGGTAATACTAATTCAATTATAAATACTATTGTCACTAAATTTCGTCTACCCAGATCTATATTCAGTTTTATTGTCGGATCAGGCTTAGCGATGGTAGGACTCATCTTTCAATCTTTACTAAGAAATCCGTTAGCGGATCCTTATATTTTGGGAATTTCATCAGGAGCAGCTTTAGGATCCTTAACCGCTAAAATAATTGCCGGTACATTTTTAACCGCTTTCTCTTTCTCCTCATATATAGGTGCCTTTATAGGGTCAGGACTGGCCATAACAATCGTCTGGTTAATTGCCTCTCAAAATAGACGACTCCAGGTACAAACATTAATTTTAGCTGGAGTAATGGTCGGTACATTTTGTGCTGCGCTTTCTTATCTGATAATTTCTCTTCTAACCAGCCAAGCTATCTCAACTCATATCATATGGTTAATGGGAAATATATCTGTGTTACCTTTTAATTTATTAGTAGTATATGGCATTTTAATTGTTCTATTCTTAGTGATTTTCTTCTATTTATCTTCTCCCATAAACTTATTACTATTAGGTGATTCTGCTGCTTCAACTTCAGGTCTTAATGTAGAAAGACTAAAAAAGTCTTTACTTCTTTTAGCCTCAATACTAACCGCCTTTTTAGTGGCAGAGACAGGCCCGATAGGATTTGTTGGTCTTATTATTCCTCACGCTAATAGAATAATACTCGGTAGTGATCAAAGGTTAATTATCTTTGCCAGCTTTTGGACCGGGGGGATTTTTCTAACTCTATCGGACCTTTTATCACGTATAGTCATTGCTCCTAATGAATTACCCATCGGAGTTATTACCGCTTTGATTGGAGCTCCCTATTTTCTCTTTTTATTAAAGGCCAAAAAATATGGATAAGACTATTTATAATATAAAAAACCTATCATTCGCTTATGATAAACAAAAGTATGTAATCCAAAATGCAACTTTTAATGTTTCAGCTGGTGAATTCCTCTCAATAGCAGGACCTAATGGATCGGGGAAAACAACTCTGTTACGACTTATGAGTTCTATTATAAATCCCACTCAAGGACAGATTTCTCTTAACGAAAATAATTTAAAAAATTACAGCCCCCACAAACTAGCTAAACTGATTTCTTATGTTGAATGGGAAGAATACATCAATGTAACTTTAACCGTATACCAACTTACTTTACTGGGCAGATATATACATCTGCCATGGCATGGATTTGAAAGTAAAGAAGATAAAAAAATAGTTCTACATTCATTAGAATTGCTGGGTTTACTCCCTTACTTAGATTGCTCTTTTACCAAATTGAGTTCAGGAGAAAAACAAAGAGTTATGCTAGCAAGAGCCTTGGCTCAACGTCCCCAAATTTTACTTTTAGATGAACCCGTATCCCATATGGATTTAGCTTATAAAGTTCAAGTATATGAATTACTTCAAAATTTATCCAAAACTCAAAAAATCACTATAATTATTACTTCACATAATATAAATATGGATTTGCAGTCAGTGGACCGTTTTATTCTATTAAAAGGGGGTAACATATTGACATCATTGAACAGTGATCAATTTAACAACATTAATATATGGACCGAGTTATTTTCCACTCCTCTTGATTTAGTTATAAATCCGAAAAATGGAAATAGCTTGATTATGCCCCGCCATCTTGACAAAAGAAATTAAAAAGGAGGGAATATTTTGACTTTTAATTTTTACGCTTTATTAATTACAATTATCTGTTTCATGCTGGGAGGTATACCTTTCGGTTATTTAATCGGTCGTTTGAATAATATTGATATCCGTGAAAAAGGCAGTAAAAACATTGGAGCCACTAATGTCAGTAGAGTTCTGGGAACTTATTGGGGCATACTTACTTTTTTATTAGATGCTGCAAAAGGCCCCCTTACTCTGATAGGAATCCATTACTTTTTTCCACAATTAGACAGCTATTTATATGTTTATTTGGGGGTCATTATTATTATCGGAAACATTTACTGTCCATACTTGGGTTTCAAAGGCGGCAAAGGTGTTGCAACTTCATTAGGTGTGTTTCTTTATTTATTTCCCATTTCTACAATTATCGCTATTATCGTCTGGATAACAGTATTTCTCTCCACTAAGATTAGCTCGGTTAGCAGCTTAAGTGCGGTAGTAATATTTGCTTTAAGTAATCTGTTTGATATCGGGGCAAAATATTCTATTCATGACAAAGTTGTAGTATTTTTCGTATCAGCACTTATACTCTTTCGACATAAAGACAACATACTTCGTTTAATAAAAGGGCAGGAAAAAGGATTCAAACCTAATTAATACGATAAGTAGGCTTTTCCCACCGATTTAATGGGAATAGGTTAAAAAAAATATAATCAAGATAATAATAACAGGAGTATCTATGATTACTAAAAACTCAATACTTCAAGTTTTAAAGAATGTTTGCGAACCTGAAACCAATCAAAACATTTTAAGGCATAAAATGTTGCGAGATATTAAAATAACCAATAACCATGTTGATATCAACTTTATATATCGTAGTGAACACTATTCTTTCAGTAATACTTTAGAAAATAGGGTTAAAACAGCTTTAGATACTATCCCTGAAATTAAATCATCTAAAATATCTTTCTCCCACAAAAAGGCTCAGCCCTTAAAAAATCCCATAAAACTGCCAAATATTAAAGAAATTGTGGTCGTAAGTAGTGGTAAAGGAGGGGTAGGCAAATCTACTGCTAGTGTTTATTTTGCCAAAGCTTTGCAAAAAGCAGGTCTTAAAGTTGGACTATTAGACGCTGACGCTTATGGTCCCAACATACCAAATATTTTAAACTGCTTCGAAAGGCCGATCCAAACTGACAACAAAATAAAGCCCGTTGAACATCAAGGATTGAAATTTTTATCTCTCGGTTCCATGATACCTTCTGGGCAGGCTGTTGTATGGCGAGGCCCAATGCTGCATAAGATGTTGCGACAATTCTTTCAAGATGTTTTATGGGGAAAATTAGATTACTTAATAATTGATATGCCTCCTGGTACTGGTGATGTTCAATTATCAATCGTGCAATCAGTGCAACTTTCTGGAGCGGTTATTGTTACTACACCCCAAGAATTATCTATTACCGATGTTCGAAAAGGCATTTCTATGTTTAAGGAAGTTCATGTCGATCTGTTAGGGATTATTGAAAATATGAGTTATTTCCTATGTGAATGTGGTGCTAAAAAACCTCTTTTTGGCCAAGAAGGTGGCGTAGCTTTGGCCCAAGAACTAAATATCCCTCTACTTGGGCAATTACCTTTGAACCCCATTTTTGGTAATGGAGATAACTCTAAAGCTTTAGAGTATTACGAGCCCATAGCCAAAAATCTCCACCAGAAACTTAATCTAGATTTTTTGAATTAACACACCTGTTCCCTTTCTAGTAGGGAACACAAAATTACTCCAAAACTTGATGTGCAATTGAAAAAGTAAGTATAGGTACCTTTGCTGTAGCCACAGTTCTTTATTTATTTAATTTCAAAAAGGAGTTACCAGTATGCTAATAGGCAAAATCACGGAATTTAAATTTTCACAAATATACCCGCTTTACCAATATATTTTAACAGATTAGTAAATCAACGATTTAACGTACGATATGCGAAACCCGCACAGCATGTTAATTTCATTTAACTTTATATAGATTATGTCGAAGCTAGTAGAAATAGAGACTTACAATCAGATCTCGCCAAATAAAGGAGAAGTATATGAAAAGAATAATTATTTCTATTGCATTGATATATTTTACTATAGGTTGTCAAGGAGGTAGTGATGGATTCAATGACAATACAAATGAAATAGCAGGAGAAGTTGATACTGATACTGTTATCACAGGCAAGTTAGTAATAGAGACTAATTCAGTACCAGCAACTGGAGCCAAGGTTCATTTAGGAAGATATAGTAATGTAACCACTACTGCAGATAACCAAGGGCATTTTAGTATCTTCGTTCCAGATGAAGCATTTAGAATCAGAAGAACTATACCTCAAAATTTACGCCATTGCCTATCATGAATCTAAAGTATATGGTTGTGTTAGCAAATATTTTCTATCAAATAAAAAAGGCAAAAAGAAAGACCTTGGTATGCTTACTCTAAAATTAACAGGTTCGATAAATGGGAACGTAAAAAAGGTAGATGTTGAGAAAAATGCAGGCATCAATGTACATATCCCTGGGACTTCAATAAACACCAAAACTGATGAAAATGGCGATTTTAGCATACAGTTTTTACCAGAAGGTTCTTGGGAAATTCGAGTTGATGCTGATGGTTATGTATATAATTTGACTAACCCACAGTCGATAAAAGCAGGAGAAACCACTACCCTCAAAGATATGATTCTTCAAGTATATAGTGATAAGGATGGGGGGTTTTCTATAAATAATGGAAGGTCTGTATCAGGAAGCCGATCAGTTGAACTATTTATAGTAGGACCAGAAGGCGCTAAAAAATTTAAGGTTTATGAAGATAAAACTGCAGATAGTGCAATTTGGAAACCTTTAACAACAAAATCCTACTATTTTTTTGATTCTGATGGGGAAAAAACTTTGTATATAAAGTTTGCTGATGAAAAGGAAAACCAGACAAATTCGATTAAACAAAACATTCTTATTGACACTTTAAATGTTGTGAATACCCAAGTTACTTTTGCCTCATGTAATGAATATTGCAATGAAAGAACCACAACCTTGAATATGGCTGCTGAGGGAGCCTCCCACATGATCTGTGATGAGGATGATTCCTTTCCTAATAATCCAATAGAATATAAATCAAAATATAGTTATACTTTTTCAGGATTGCAGGGGATGCAAACTATATATTGTAGGTATCTAGACAGTGATGGGAATCATACTGATTCGATAACACTCTCTACGATCCTTGACACAATCCTTCCAGATACTTTTACAATTGATAAGGTAGGAAGAAGGGTTTCTAATGATTCAGAGGTCGTAACAATCGTCACTGAGAGTAGTGACACCAATTTTGATGGTTATCAAGCACTTGGTGGGCAATACGAATCCTGGACTGATGTGAATCCACCAATTGAATTCAGACTAGCAACTGATAATACTTGGTATGACTTAGGAATACGGGCAATAGATAAAGCCTCTAATAGCACCGCAAAAAATTTACTTCTATATAAAGGAAACAAAACAATATTGGAGAATAAAGAAGGAGATCAAAAGACATTGGCTATTGAGTACTCCCCATATTTATTAACATCCGAAATTGGAGAAAACTTCACTTTTTTTAAAGGTGTGAACATTAATGAAGGAGTAACGGTTTATGTTGATGCAGGTTTAGAAGTGATTGTTAATAGTAACTTTACGATCAGTGGTACTAATATAAACCCTGTAATTATAACCTCTAATTCTTCATCGCCAAATAACACAGACTGGTCTCTTACATTCCAACAAAGTATCTACGATACTATTTCAGCTTTTTATTTAAATATAAGCAATTTTTCAAAAGTAAACATAAAAGGCCAAAATTATAGCTTTATTGATTCTACATTCTCAAACTATGAATCTGCTTTTGTAATGGATAGTAATGTTGCTCTTGATTTTAAAATGCATAATTGTATATTTGATGGAGGATCTCCTCTGCTGATTGGTAATACAAACGAAAATTCAATCGTCAATATAAGACATAGTATTTTTAAAAATGCTTCCACAGCTATTACTGTTACTGGCAACAATTTTCTTGATATTTATAGTTCAAATTTTATTAATAACACACAAAATATTCTTATAGGAGCAACATCAACAAATGATAATCGTTTAGTTAAAAATTATTGGGGATACAATTCTTTAAATGGGACTACTAATGATTTACTGATAGAAATCTCAGATGATGCTAGTGGTACTACTACCTATACCCCATATATGACTGTTGAAATTCCGAGAACAGGACCTCGTTAAGGCGTCATTGGCGAATTCTTAAGCAAAGTCAATGAAACAGATCTTTGTCTGTAAACGAAGTTAAAAAAGTAAGAGTTATTATCTTATACAAGATAGCAATAGAAGGATTAAAATGAATGCAAATCAAGACTTATTAGAATTTGTTAAAAATAAAAAGTTTTCTACCATTCTAGCTGATCCGCCATGGCAGTTTGCAAATAGAACCGGAAAAATGGCTCCAGAACACAATAGATTATCACGTTATCCCACCATGCAATTAGATAAAATAAAAAATTTGCCTGTTTCTATTATTACAAACGACACAGCACATTTATATTTATGGGTTCCAAATGCATTATTAGCTGAAGGATTAGAAGTACTAAGCAGCTGGGGCTTTACATATAAAACAAATCTTATATGGTACAAAATCAGAAAAGATGGAGGCCCTGACAGAAGAGGTGTTGGTTTTTATTTTCGCAATGTAACTGAAATTATTTTATTTGGGATTAAAGGAAAAAACGCAAGAACATTACAACCAGGTAGATGTCAAGAAAACATAATATGTTCTAGAAAAAGAGAACATAGTAGAAAGCCAGACGAACAATATAATTTGATTGAATCTTGCAGCCCAGATCCTTTTCTTGAATTATTTGCCAGAGGTTCTAGAAATAATTGGACATCTTGGGGAAATCAGTCAATTGACTACATTCCAACCTGGAATACTTATGCCAATCATTCTCAAGCACGTTAAAAAAGTTGAACAATATACAGATTGGAATAATTGGATAGAAAGAAAATTTTATCTTGATAAACAATAGGCCTGCCACCGACACCGGTTTCTAATTCATGCGACCATATTATATCGCCATTAGATTTATTGAGTATATGTATTCCCTTTTGGGTAGTTCCAAAAGCTAAAAATTCTCCCAAACAAGTAATCTCTCTGCCAACTCCTGATTTTAGAGTTTGTTTCCAAATTTGTTTACCCGTTTTACTATCAAGAGCAATTATATTACCACCAACCGTTGATACAAAAAGATTCTTCCCATTAGGAGCAATAGTTATTCTACTAAAAGTACCAAAATCTTTGTTTTTCCAAATCACTTTTTTGGAGAGTAAATCTAAAGCTACAATACTTCCATCATAAGAGGAAGTATAAATATAGTTTTTAAAAACAACAGGAGTAGCGTCCACGTCATGATATCTAGCAACAGTATTTCCTATTTGCTTTTTCCAATTTACCTTTCCATCTGATGGATTTAAAGTTACTAGACTTCCATCGGCAAATCCAATAAAAATCTCCCTTTGAATCAAAACAGGTGAAGATTGGCCTTTGATTGTAATTTCATTTAAAACATCTTTCTTAAAACGCCAGATTTTTTTTCCTGTTTTCTTATTTAATGCATAAACCAAGTGCCCACTAGTAGCAAAAACAATATTTTGATTAACAAAAATGGGGGTACCGACCATTATATCCGGCATAGAAAAGCCCCATATAGGCTTAATATCTGATTTAATTACACCATATTTACCTGACTTATTCTGCAAAGAAGAAAGACTAAAGGCTCTAATTTTTCCTTTGGCCGTTCCAATATAAAGATTCTTGCCATCTGTAATAACCGAACCTGTAACCGCACTCTCTAAATAAAGTTTCCAAATAACCTTTAAACGCTTCAAATCATAAGCAATTACCGATCCATTTTGTAAACCAAGATATAAAGTCGTCCCCTTTACAGAAAGCCTTGAGGAATTATAAGCGCCTACCTGGTTGTTTTTCTCACCTAGTGATTGAACTGAGTGAGCAAAAAACTGTTGCTTAATTGTTGCAGCATAGGAAAGAGAAGTCATAGAAATAAAAAAACACAACCCCCACAGTAATAGGCGAGATGGAAAAATCGACAATATTGAAATAACTCTTGGCAACATAGACTCTACAATACTATAACTACAATAAACTATAATAATAACATCTTCTTAGATAACGCAGCTTCAGGAGACTGCGGATCACTATCTATAATCTCTTTATATAACTTCTTTGATTCATCGTTTTGACCCACAACCGAGTATAATCGTCCCATTTGCACCTTATGTTGTAAATAAATAGGATTTTTCTTTTTACCCAATAATACCAACTGGCGATAGGCCTCCACAGCCTTCTGATATTCTTTCAAACTCTCATAACAAAAGGCAATATTTTGGTTAACTATAATCTTAGCAAGACCTTTTAATTTTATAGCTTGCTTTAATTTTATTAATACGTCCACTGCTTTTTTAAATTCTTCCTTATTTATTAAAATTCTGGCTAATCTCAAAGAGGCTGCAATCTGAATATCTTTTCCAACATAATTCTTTACAATATCCTCATATAAGGCTTGGGATTTACCATGAGTTGACTTGATTTCCTTTAATTTCAATTCCAGTTCTTTTTCAAAAGCTTCTTTCTCTTTTTGCTCCTTAGCACTAACCTTATCATCTCCAGCTTTATTGTCTTTCTTCAACGGTTTGGAGGCTAACCATGCGGCTCGTTCCTTTTTTTCTAATTCATCTTTTTGTTTTTGAGATTCTTCAATCTCATTTTGATAAGTTTTGTTGGCTTGATACAAAATATCAAACCTTTTTTGATAAGACTTTTCATTATATTTTAATATCCCGGCCCAAGCTACAATCACCACAATAATAAAAGTGACAATACTATAAACAGCTTTCTTATGTTGTACAACCCTTTCAAATATCGTAGCAAAGGTCTGGCTAAATTGATCCGGACCTTTTAACTGTTTTCGATCTATTTTTCCTGACATAATTTCCCTCCGATTTTGGGACCAACGCTCCAAATGAGGGGATAGAATATAAGATCAAGTATTTTCAGTCAATAGCTAAAACCACTATCTCCAATAAATTCACGTAACAAAGAAGTAGAAGGGACTTCATCGGCAGAAATGGATATAAAATACGATATTAACTTTAAAATTCGCCTAACCTCCGCATAAGTCTTAGAAGATTGATCTACCTTTCTTAATAAAGGTTCGGCATATAATTTAAGGACACTTATTTCATAAGTTAATGCTGAATTAAAGATGATATCGGCATTTTCCTGATAAGGAAAAATATTTCGCTCTTCTCCAATTCTTACTGAATACCACCTGTCTATTGTTTGTTCTGCGCTATAAAATCGATATCTATAATCACGCACAATTCTTCGTAACAGTCTAATATCAGTGGTAGATATTAAATTGGTCGAATCATACCTTATATTTGTTAATGCGCTTACATAGATTTTAAACTTTTTCTTGGCCGCAATGTGCAGTGTCAACTGGTCATTTAAACCATGAATTCCCTCTACAATCACAACTTGATCTTTTTCAAGTCTTGTTGGAGAAGCATCTAAGAAGCTGACACCCTTGTTAAAATCATATTTGGGTAAAAATACCTCCTTACCCGCAAACAAATCACGCAAATTCTGGTTAAACAACTCAATATTTAAAGCATCGATACTTTCAAAATCACCTAATCCCTGTTCATTCTTGGGAATTTTTTCCCTATCGATATAATAATTATCTAGACTTATCGCCAAGGTCCTAATTCCGTTTACTCGTAATTGAATATCCAAACGTTTAGAAAAGGTAGTCTTACCCGAAGAAGAAGGTCCACTAATTAATATCAATTTAAGTCTATCTATATCATTTTTCTTATAAACCTTCCTTGTTATTTTATCAGCAATATAAGCTATCTTCTTCTCATGCAATCCTTCTGAAATTTTTATTAGATCTTTAATGGTTGAGTTTTCAACTGACTCATTCAAATCTCCTATGGTTTCCACCCTAAGAATATTGGACCATTTTTGAAATTCTTCTAAAACACTAAAAAACTTACCAAAAACTTGCGGTTTTTTTGATATTTTTAAAGGAGACCCAATATTAGGAAGACATAATAAAATTCCCTTCTTAAACATTTTTAAGTCAAACATTGATAAATATCTGGTATTGGGCACCAAAACCCCAAAGAAAAAACCAACTAATCCATCCAAATAATGCAGTTTAGATTGTCCAGATTGCTTGTATTTAAATAGCTTATACTTGGCTTTATGATTCTGTTGCTGTAAAATTTCTCTACATTTCTCAGTATGAAATATTTTACATTCAATAGGTAAAGCAGATTGAACTATACTGCGCATCTCTTGTAGAATAGTACTTACAATTTCCTGAGTTAATCTGATGCCATCAACGGTACAAAACGGTCCATTTGGTAATGAATACAAAACCTTCACCTTAATTTTGGGATCAAATTTATGAAAAGCCTTAAGTAAAAGAAATAAACAACTTCTCCGGTAAATATGAATACCGTTCAAACTATCTAATTTAACAAACTCCAGTTTTCCACTGGAGGTCAGTTCCTGGTCTAAACTGACAATTTTATTATTTATATTAGCCCCAACTATCAATTTAGCTATGGGATCAATATTTTGTAATGAAATAAAGTCTTTAATGGCTATTGATTTTTTAAAGGAATACTCTTTATTGTTATAAGATATAACAAAAGGCTTAATTTTGTATATAAATGATAAATCAATATCTTGAATTTCCAAAAAACCTCCCAAAAGTTGCTATTTTTTGAGAATAATAGATTTTAGCTTACCTTTGAAGCATAATCTTTGGTTGGATATAATATTTTTTGAACTTCCTCTACTGTTTTAAATTCCTCTAAAGAATAAGGTGTCATTCTCAATATCTCTTCATATAATCGACTAGCTTTATCAACTTCCTCCATCTTATTATAAATACTTGCTAAGTAGTATTTATTAACAATATTTTCTTTTATCTGTATGCTTTCTTCTAGTAAATTCAGACCTGTTTCTAAATCAGCCTGAAGACTATAAGCGTAACCTAAAGTAGCTAGAACATGATAAGCTTTTTCTTTAGCGGGAAACAACTCATAACTCATTTTGGCAAACTCAAGAGCCTTGTTAATTTCCTTTTTATCACGTAGATATACTCTAGCTAGGCCATGATACAAAACCGATAATTCATAAGAATCACAATTTAACCTTCTAGCTTGTTCATAAAAGGTTTCTGCTACTTCATTTCTCAATATTTCTAAATGTATTTCTCCTAAACTGATTAGTACCATTGGTGAATCCAGTTCGGTATTTAATAATTTAAATAGATCTGATATACCTTGTTGATAATCAAAAGAAGTGCTGAATACAGCTATATAGTGCAATATATCTTTACGTCTTGAAAAACAATAATGTAATTTGAGTTTATTGTACGCCATTTGAAAACGATGGTTGTCAAAGTCATGAAAGATGCTTTCCTCAAAATCCGGCCAAGAAAAATTATCATTATTAATCGCGATTTTTAAAGATTCTACATCTTTAAGCGTGTCGTTTTGAGTACCATTTTCCATCTGAAGAATGTAAATATAGAAAGTTAAGTATTCAGGATTCCATTGGTCCAATGATATAGCTTTCTGAATAGAATTCTTTGCTTGCTCATAATTTTTCTCAACCAACTGTAATTTAGACTTCAAACCATGAAACTCTGAGTATTCTACGTTCTGAAATTTACCATTTTGAATACCTTTTTCTAATACTTCATCAGCCAAACTTAGATTGTTTTGAGAGAAATTATACTGAGCCCAACGATAGATTGAGTCAGAAAATAATGGATCAAGAATATACATTTCTTTAAAATGCTCACCAGCCTTGACGAAATTTCCCATTCGATAATAAAGTTCACCTAAATAGCAATGAATTTCAGGATCTTCATTAAACATATGTACCAATTTATCGACCAATTCAAATATTTCCTCAAAATTTCCTTCAGAAATTGAAGTACGAACCTTTGATTTCAATTGTAGATAAACTTCACTATCAATGTTTTTCTTTTTTAGCTTGGCTAATAAATGATAAAATCTGATTTCTTTTTGATTAGAATATTTAACGTATGCTTCATCTAAAAAGGAAAGAGCCAAATCAAACTGATTTGAATTAAAGAAATTAGATACTATTGTTTTAATAACATCTACATTGGTATCAGAATGATAAACAATTTTTTTATAAAACTCTAATGTATAATCAAAAAGCTGATATTCTTCGAGTGTTTTAGCTAAAAATAACATCACCTTCAAACTAACGTCCTTTTTAGCTAAAATTGAATCAGTTAACGAAATACCTTTATTAAAATATTCAGTGGAAAGCTGTAGTTTATTTGCTTTTTGATAAATATTTGCCAGATCAAAAGCACAGTTTATTTCAATTTCTATCGGACAATAATTTTTATACTCATACCACCAGTCTATCAAGGTCTGGATAGCTTTAGCGGCTTGTTCAAAAGTACCACTATTTAGTAATTCACGGCTTAAATTTTTGTGAGTATTGAAGTTACCATAAACATTATAAGGAGCTAACTTTTCAAAAGCAAAGAAATAGTAATCTCCTGTTTTAGTATCACCCGCCTTATAATAAAGTTGACTTAAAGTAAAATAACCTGGATACCAGTCAGGAGAAATATTTATAGCTTTTTCATGATTTTCCAAAGCCTTGTTAATATCTCCTATTGCTGCGTAATATAGCCCCAATCCATAGTAAGCGGGAAAAAAATTAGAGTCCTGTTCCACCATTTGTTGCAATTGCCTGAAAGAACTTTCTGAAGAAGGACTACTTAATTGCATATCCAAATAAGTCAAGCAAAACCAAGTAATCAAAGAATTTTCTTGGTTTTGATTACTGAACAACATTTCTTTAATTTCTTCAAGTGCATCAATTTTGCTGGCTAATTGAATCAATCTTATATAGGCAATAATATTATTAGGATCAGTAGCAATAGATCTCTTGATAAGCTCCATGGCCGTTTTATAATCCTGAATGAAGATCATTTTATTTGCTTCAAGCATTAACTGTTCAGAATTCATTCATATCCCCTCAATAAAATTTATCGGGGGATCTATCTTATGATTAAGATAATAATTTTATCTGCTTGTTATTATTACGTTTTATTTATGCGTAGTCACTAGGTGAAGTAAGATGATAAGATCTCATAATAAGCACGAATATTTGAACGAGCTGTATGATAAAAACTACGCCGCTGAAGCTTTCCAACGTTTTCAATTATTCCCCAATTGGCATTTTGAGGGACATAATCATTCATATTACTAGGATTAGTGATATAAGCCAATAACGATCCAATAACTGTTTGGATATTCGGTAAAACAATCTGTTTTCCCATTAATTTACAGGCTATTAATTGACCGACTATAATACCAATAGCGGCTGATTCCATATATCCCTCTACACCTGTTATCTGCCCAGAAAAAAATATATTAGAATTCTTTTTCCAAGACAGGTTTTGAGTAAGATTTTTGGGACCATTTATGTAAGTGTTCCTATGCATACTTCCATATTTTAAAAAGGAGACTCTTTCTAACCCAGGTATTAAATTGAAAACTTTGGACTGCTCTCCATATTTTAATTTTGTCTGAAAACCCACCATATTATAAGCGGTTCTTGATCTATTTTCCGCTCTCAACTGAACCACCGCAAAAGGTCTTTTTCCTGTTCTAGGATCAATCAAACCAACTGGCTTCATAGCACCGTAAGCTAAAGTAAGATCTCCCTTACCCGCAATAGTCTCTATCGGCATGCATCCTTGATAATAAATTTCTTTTTCAAACGGTCTAGTTTTAACAGTTGACGCGCTTTTTAAGGCATGAATGAATCTAAAATATTCTTGCTCATTCAATGGACAATTCAAATAATCTTCTGTTCCTTTATCATATCTTGAAGCAGCAAATACTACATCTCGATTAATAGTATCTGCATCTAGTATTGGAGCTATAGCATCATAGAAATAAAGGCTGTCATCACCTAAAATAGATTTTATCTGAGTAGAAAATTGGTCAGAAGTAAGGGGTCCGGTACATATTAAAATTATATCCTTGGTATCAGGATCTAAATTAAAAAATTCCTCACCTACAACGGTTATCAAAGGATGAGAACTTATTTCCGCTGTTAAAAGAGAGGAAAAATTTTCTCGATCTACCGCTAAAGCCTCACCAGCAGGCACAGAACATTGATCAGCGGCCCAGAGAATTTTAGAACCGCAAATCCTCATTTCCTCTTTCAATATCCCATTAACTCTTTCCATACTCTGAGACTTAAAAGAATTACTGCATACCAGTTCACCAAAATTAGAGGTTGTATGTGCTGGTGTAGTTTTATTTGGACGCATTTCATATAAAGTGACCGGAATACCTCGATTTACCAATTGCCAGGTGGCTTCTATGCCTGATAAACCTGCTCCGACAACTATCACTTTACCATTATTATCATCATTTGTTTCCATCATTAACTCGACCAGACGGTGATGATTTAATATTATTCATCCAGCATACCTCTTGCACTTTACACTGATCGTCAACATACTCTGGAGAACAACCAAAGTCAAATCGAAGTTCGATGATAGTTCTCAAAAGTAAAATAAATTCCAGAGCTAGGGCTCAAGAAAATTCCATCCCAAAAATCAAGAAAATAATCAAAAATGTAGTTAGCACCAGTTCATCATATGTTTGTTTTCCTTTTCGTTTCCCTTGAATTTCAGTAATAAGAGCTGAAAGAAAAATGATTTTTTTGGACATTAAGAGGCTGAGCTACCTTTGCACGTTTAAGGTCCATTGGCTAAATCAATTATATTTTCAGTATCATTAGCATCAGCTTCAGTATTAGCGTTATTAGCATTTGTCACGGTATTAGCGTTATTAGCATTTGCTCCGTTATCGGCCTCATCAGCATCAGCTGCAGTATTGGCGTTATTAGCATTTGACACGGTATCAGCATTATTAGCATTTGCTAACCAGGTAGATGTTCCGGTTCCAATGTCACCGTTACTATCAAGTTTTACGATAAATTTATCCATAAATTCAGATTCAGTGCTTGATGTATATCCCGTTGCAATTATCGCTCCCGAAGAAATTTCAATTACTGAATAAAATTTATCTATATTTGTTCCTCCAATGGTTTTATCCCAAATGATTTCGCCGTCAGAGGTAATTTTCACAATAAATCCATCTGAAGTTCCTCCACCATCACTGGCTGTATCTCCCGCAACAATAATATCTCCCGAAGAACTCTCAGTTACTGAGTAGAAATAATCAGTACCTCCTCCTCCAATAGTTTTATTCCAAATAACTTCGCCATCAGAGGTAAGTTTTACCATAAATCCCTCATTAAGCCCCTCTCCATCGCTGTTTGTATATCCTACTGCGATGATCTCTCCAGTGGAAGTCATGGTTGCTGATTGAAAACGATCAGAGCCAGTTCCACCAATAGTCTTGCTCCAAAGGATTGTACCGGAAGAGTTAAGCTTTACGATAAAACCATCCTCCTCCCCAGCGCCACCGTTTTTTGTGTATCCCACAACAATAATATTTCCCAAAGAAGTCTCGATTACTGAAGTGAGTTGGTCATTACCAGTTCCCCCAATA
>CAZJDM010000063.1:0-22566 GCA_964544765.1 uncultured bacterium | reverse complement strand
AATTTTTGTTTATGAACTTTTACACTGTTGAATATTTTACACTCTGAATTGCTGCCAATTTACCATTGATTTTTGGATCAATCCGAGCCATTTTAACGGACATCAGGTTCCAATTATGGGAGGAGACTATTGGGGTGATGGTTGGGTAATATTTATAAGTAGTGATATCCACCCTCAAGCAAGAGTATATTTGCGAAACTACCCCGACGGCGCTAGTGTAGAAATTGTTGGCGGGAATGGAGGTTTAACAGCAAATGAGTGGCAACACATGGCAGTTGTCCGCGAAGGAACCGGAACGGATCAAACACATATTTATGTCAATGGCATTAAAAAAGCAACCGGAACCAATGCTTACGATATTTCAAATCCACACCCTCTTGAAGTAGGAGGAACTGGTGCAATGGCCAACAGAGATTTCACTGGCTACATCGACGAGGTCCGTATTTCTAAAGGTGTCGCTCGTTGGTCCGCAAACTTTACCCCTCCCATTAGACCTTATTATGCCAGAACTTCTGCTCCAGCATCTTGCCCTACCGGCTTTATTCCAGTTAAAGGGAATCCTGAACTTGATGTAGATGGATTTTGTGTGGCTAAATACGAAATGAAAGGAAGTTCTGGTAGTATTTCCTCTACAGCAGCTGGGGCTCCCTACGTTTCTATAAGTGCAACCGACGCCTTTTCTGAATGTTCTGGCATGAGCGAAGTAGGTTTTGAGTCAGGTACTTTTGCTCTTATAACCAATCCTCAATGGATGACCATTGCGAGAGATATTGAACTGGTGGCAAGCAATTGGTCGGGAGGCAGTGTAGGATCTGGCACCCTCACTCGCGGCTGGAGTGCACATACAGCTTTCGGTGATAGTTGGGTCAACAATGCAGTAGCACCGTCCACAGGATCAAATTGCCTTTATAATAGTGGTACTGATACTTGTGCTGCTAGTGGAAACCATCTCTATAAAAGAACCCATACTTTAATTAATTCAGAAAAGATTTGGGATTTTTCGGGTAATCTTTGGGAACTGGTGGATTGGCATAACAACGACGCTGTCTTCACCAACACAACAGCTAGTTGCTCAGGAAGCTGGAATGAATTTAGCACCAACTGCTCAGGCCTAGCAGACAATGAATATAAGCCGGCTAATGGATATACTTCTACTCATGGTGTTGGCAAATGGATTGGAGGATCAGGAGGAACAGTTATTCGCGGTGGATATTGGAGACAAGGATCGCATGGTGGTGTGTTCACAATCCTTATGTCCTATACTCAATCATCATCGGAAGAGTATGTTGGATTTCGTTGTGTCTGGAACCCAAATCCTCCTGGTTAGTAGTCCACTCGATATCGATGGAGCCGTTCTTTGGCTCGATGCTGACGATTACTCGACGATCACAGAATCATCTGGTAAAGTATCCCAATGGAACGACAAAAGCACATCAGGATTCAATGTCAGCCAACCGACAACTGCAGAGAAACCAACCTATTTAGCCAGCGGCATGAATGGAAGAGGTACCATCCGCTTTGTTCGTTCTAATGTAGAAAGTTTGGGGGCATCTAGCGTCCCACTAAACGCCAACGCTGAAAGTACGACCTTTATGGTTTATACACGCGCTTCTGAAGAACACCTGCCTGTATTTGTTCGAGGGCAGGGAGTCGCGGGAAAGGTTTTTGGATATGCTTCAAACTTTGGTGTCTCCAATAAAGCAGGATATTTCTGGGGATGGAACAATGATTATGCAGTTACAAGCACTGATGCAATTACACTTAATACAACTTATCTATCAACACTCACCTATAATGGAGACACAGGTCTGAAGCATTGGCTAGATGGAGATTTGACTTTTAATGGTACCATTGGCGCTGTGGGATCAGCAACTAGCGAATTTCGTGTAGGTCGATGGTTTAGTTCAGAACATGGATACTATGGAAATATAAGCGAGATTATTATATATGATTCGGAGTTATCTAACAACGATAGACAAAAGGTTGAGAACTATCTGAAAACCAAATGGGGAATTGATTAGCAGTTTGATTTTTACCATTATATGCGTATATGCGTCTATGGAAAAATATGTCAACAAAATTTACTCCCTTTACAGCAGTTGCTGACTCCCTTTATCTATAATACCGTGACCATAAGTGTGGAAAATATAAAAAACTAAATAAACCGACCGGTCGGTAATAATTTTCTTGACCGACCGGTCGGTTCTTGATATAATTTAAATAATACACACGATTTTCGTATTTCTCTAACCTACCGTATTTGTATTTAATGAATCATGTGATGTAAAATGTGAGAGATTAATCGATGTCAGAGAAAACTTATAATAATATCCTGCAAACAAGCTACGAACTATTTGCCCACAAAGGTTATGATGCCACCAGCATGAATGAAATTGTTGCTAAAACCGGTATTTCCAAAGGCAATTTGTATCATCATTTTACAAGTAAAGAAGAACTGCTTCTTAAAATTGTAGAAAAATACATGACCGAAGAATTTTTTAAAGGATTTATCGATATCAAGACCCTTACTAAAAATAATTTTCAAGATAGATTAATAACCGCCGGTTATAAACATATTCAAAACATCCAACAAGATCCCCTTCGTAAAAAATTTGACTTACAACTTATCACCTTAATGACCAGATTTGAAAACATACACCAAAAACTTCAACCCACCATAATGTTTTTCAGGGAAATGATCTTTAAATTAATCGAAACAGGAATTAATTTAAACGCAATACCTCACCACATTAATCGAGAACTCACCTGTCAAAAAATATTTATCCATCTAGATATGTTGGAATTCTATGCAGCTTTCAATATCGAACTTGATCTAAAAGGGATTTGGAGAGATCTTATTAAATCAATATGTAACAGCTAAGAGAGGAAAAAATATGTTACTAAAAATTTCTAGACTTATTCAAAAAAGATACAAAGCAATTCTGTTGGTATCTGTATTACTTGCAATCTTGAATATTTACCTTACTAGCAAATTGAAGTTAGAGACTCAATGGTCAGATATGTTACCCTCTAATGAGCCGGCCGTAATTGCCTTTAATGACGCCCTTAAAAACTTTGAGGGATTAGATGGTATTACCGTAATTGTAGAAGGTGAAGAAGAAAATATCATTAAATATATTCAATCACTAAAAGATCCCATCGCAAAGTTAGCTAATATAAAACAAGTCATCGCTGAAACAGAAAAAGAATTCTTTTTAAAAAATGGCCTTCTACTACTCAAAAATAGCGAGATCAACTCTCTAAAAGATATACTAAAAGCGTCCAGCCTAGAGGAATTTATCCAAGGTTTAAATAATAGCTTTGAAAAAGAATATATTGCCAGTGATGAAGATAACAAAATCAGCAAAGAAAAGGCTCAAATTCTACAACAATTTAATACTATCGAAGATTTTTTGGATTTTCTAGCTCAAGGCAAACCAAATAAAAATAAAGCCATTAAATTAGCAACTGAATTTTCTATCGGAAAATCTTATATGATTTCTCCAGACAGAACCATGGGACTCATGTTTGTCAAAACAACCCTGGATCCAACTGAAATTGATGATGTCCTGATACTAATTAATACACTTGAATCATTAGTAAAAAGTAAACAATCCGAATTCAACGTAAAAGCCGGTATAAGTGGATTTTTGGTAGTTTCCCGTGACGAAATGGTTGCCTGTGAAAAAGACATGGCCATATCAACCCTACTAACAATGCTGCTCATCATAATAATATTCTATGTCAGCTTTAGATTGCTACGATATACTGTACTGGCCTTTATTCCGCTTATAATGGGGGTCATATACTCAATGGGTATGACCTATTTAGTATTTGGTACCTTAAATATATTTACCGCTATGATGGGTGCCATTTTAATTGGCCTGGGAATCGACTATGCTATCCATATTCTATCACTCTATACCGAGGAACGACATAAAGGAAAAGGTCATGAAGAATGTGTAGAAAGAGTATTTAAGAAAGTTGCCAAGGGTGTAGTTACCGGATCTGTTACCACCGCCATTGGCTTTATGATGTTTGGTTTAAGCAGCTTTTTAGGATTTAGAGAGTTCGGTATTGTATTGGGTATAGGTATTATATGTACCTTACTATCGTCTATTTTTATTTTGCCGTCACTACTGATGGTGTTTGGACGAAAAGAAGTTAAAGTAAGAGAATCAAGTCCCTTGCTGGCCAATTTTATTGAGCAAGTTTTCTTAAAAAGGCCGGTTATAACTATTATAGGTACTTTATTAGTAATAGGACTTCTGCTATTACGAGTAAATCATTTACGTTTCTCTACTGATATAAAAGATATAGAACCCAAGAATTTAGAATCTTTGGTTCTCAATGATAAAATAATTGAAAAATTTGATTTTTCTCCTGATACTATTTTGATTGTCAGTAATACACTTGATGAAGCTGCTAAATTTAAAGAAAGAGCGGAAGATATAAACTCCATTGAAGCAATTGATTCTATCATCAATTACCTGCCCCCAATCGAAAAGCAACAAAAACGAATTAACCTCTTAAAAGATATCGCCAAAGAAATACCAAAAACGGTTGGTAACTCGATAAATACTGAAAAACTAAAAAAGGAACTGGATCGTCTGAAAGATAATTTAATCGAACTTAGCGACTTAGCTTATATGGGCGGAGAACAAAAGATTGTTAAAAAAGTGGACCAAATAATAAAGAGTCAAAAAATCTCATCGGTAATTAATATCCTGCCAAATAAAGAAAAGACTTTAAATCAAATTCAGCAAACTTTTATAGGAAAATATAAAAGCATCATTTTACAAAGTAACAAAGAAAATATAATCTCTATTAAGGATCTACCAGAAACCATCAAACGAAATTATATCGGTAAAGATGGCGCCTTGCTTACCTCTCTTTACCCTGAAGGTGATGTATGGAGCAACCATTTTCAACCTATCTTACTTGCGGATCTAAAGCAGCTTAAAACAGCTTCTACCGGAACTTTTATGATGTTCAATCGAGTTATGGAAGTTGCCAGCGCGGAAGGAAATAAAATCTTGTTAATCGTAATGTCTGTTATTTTTATTATTCTTTTAATTGATTTTAGGAGCCTTAAATATGCTTTATTGGCTCTAATTCCAATGGTATTCACCCTCATTACCTTAGTAGGAATTATGAGTATGTTTGATATCGCTTTTAATTATGTAAATATTATTGCCTTACCAATAATTATTGGTATCGGGATAGATGATGGTTTACATCTTATTCATCGCTATTTAATCGAAAAAGATATTTCACCAACACTACGAAGTACGGGTCGAGGAATACTCCTTTCCAGCATTACGACTACGGCTGCTTTTGGCACATTGATGACCGCTACCTACCAAGGATTTTTTTCCTTTGGTTTGATACTGGTAATTGGAATTTTAACCGCTTACTTTTTAACGGTTGTTTTAATTCCAGCTTTTTTGCAGCTTATAGATAAAAAGCAAATAGGTAATGAATCTAAAGAAGTAAGAAGATGAAGTGAACAAATTATAAGGAGATCGATAAATGCTTAAGATGGGAAAAATAAGTTTACTGATTATTTTGATATCAACTACCTTTATATCAAATGCTTCATGGGGACTCACTCCCGAGCAGATCCTAGAAAAAATGAATAAGGCTGCTACTTACACTACAGCCAGAATGGAAGCCACCATGCGGATTGTCAATAAAAAGGGACAAGAAACTCCCATGAAGTTGATCTCTTTTGAAAAAAAAGAAGGAGATAAATCCTTGATCCGCTATACTTATCCTCCTAGATTAAAAGGCACGGCAATTTTGGTAGTAGAGGATAATATTTGGTATTACAATCGACGTACCAACCGAGTTCGACTTCTATCCAGAGCCGCTAAAAAAGGCAGCATGATGGGATCATCTTTTAGTTATGATGATTTATCTATTGATTATCAAAAAGATTTTACCGCCACTATTATTAAGGAAACATCGGATCAGTACGAACTTAATTTAAAACCTAAAGATAAAGAAAAAAAGTATAAATACTTAAAAGTAGTTGTGGCAAAAAGTAATTTTATTGCCTCCAAAATTGAATACTACAATCAGGGTGATCAAAAATTTAAAGAAATGATCGCCACTGATATCAAGAATATCAAGGGACATATTGCTCCTTTAAAAATTACTATGACCGAGATCAGTTCTCAAAAAGTAACTTATATGGAAATAGATGAAAGTAAAGTTGAATACAATATTCCTTTAGAAAATAAAATTTTTTCTCACCAGCATTTAAAGAAATAAGGAGTTAATTACATTATGAAAATAGTTAGCGTTTTTATTGTTGGAGCATTAATATTATGGATCTCGGTGCCATTTAACTTATTGGCAATTGATTTAAATAGCGAGGTTATAATTAAAATAGATAAAATGAAAGAAAGTGTTGTCCCCCAAGACATTAATGGCACTCTCTTTATCAACGCCTTTAACACCGAAAATGCTGTATCCGACATTCACATTCAAATAAACGAGCAAGGAGCCAAAATAAACGTTGCTCAGATTAAGTTTATCTGGAACAAATTTGAGGCACTGGTGGGTAGACAATTATTTAGCTGGGGAAGTGGTTATAGTTTTAATCCTACTGATATCTTTAATGCTAAATACATAGGTGCGGCTTTTGATCCAAGTTATCGCCGTACAGGAAGAGATGCTTTAGTTATGTCTTTTTACCCAAGTGATAGTATGAGTATTGAACTAATTGGTGCCCTACCTTACCACAAAGAACACCAGATGGATGAAAAAACAATTATTGCCGAAAAAGGCCAAGATGATATTGGTACCCGTTTAAAATTCAATATAGTTGATTTTGATATTGCCCTTTCTTTGGTACAAGTTAGTAAACGCAACTTTAATATAATTAGTCAGAACAATGATCCTGATGATGGTATTGATTCTAACAATACCGATAATTCTGAGGATGACTCTAATGCTAATAATGACCCTAACAATGGCAATGACCTTAATGAACCATGGGATTACATTAGCGGACTGTCATTTAAAGGATCCCTACCCATAGTTGACTGGGGTATTTGGTCCGAAGGGGCCTATTATCATCAACAAAAAGAATTTGAAATTTCCGCGGGCCTTGAATTTATTTACGATGATATAATGGCCAATATTGAATATTACCGTAACAGTTTTGGTCATCATAACTCCAAGAAATACGACCAGAATCTTTTTCTACGAGGACGAAGTTTAGCCAGAGACTATTTAATTCCATCTATCTCTTATACTTACGACGAACGCTGGATGTATCAAGCATTTTCCTTTTTTAATTTGAATGATCAAAGTTTGGTAGTTGGAATTTTGATCGAACATTTATATAATGATATGGTTCAGATAAGTTTGGCGCCAATCTTCATTGAGGGAAAACAAAATACCGAGTTCGGTATACAAAAAGGACAACTGGGTTCCTATGGTTTTGGAGCGATTATTAAAGCTAGTTTCTAACACGTATTTACTTAGGTGAAGTCATTCACATTTAATTAGATATAAGGTTTTTCGCATATGTCTCAACTAAACTTTGGAATTAAAACTTCTCTTAGATTTGGTAAAATATTACTAATATCACTATTATCATCATCATTACTGCTTCTAAGCGGCTCTTGTTATCTGGTGAAAAAGAAAAGACCCAAAGGATCTTTGGACGAGTTTTATCGAATTCCTACACTAGCTAAAGAGGCCATTGATTTTAAACTGGCAAAAGTAGAAAAAGAAAACAAATTAAATGGCCTTAATCTCTCTTACCAAGTATATCAATATCCTTTGCACTTTAAAGAAGGCGTTTTACCTGTATATCATCTTGATGTTGAGTTTAAAGAATTAACTAAGCGCCAATTTGATTTTTTGAAAGTAAGTTATAGTTGGGGAACCTCAACTATTACTTACCCTTTACCTCCAGATGCTAAACCATACTATCTGTCAGATTTTTTACCCCCGGCCATACAGGCTACAGTAGGACTCGGATTCAAACAAGAATTTGGTTTTGATCCCGATACGTTTCGCATTGGATATGTTATGACCAATTGCTGGGGAGCGGTGTATGAGGTTTTACGAAATGATCCGCGTTTATTATCAGTTTTTTATGAAGAACAAAAGATGCCTTCTTTATTATGGGACAATGTCTTATCTACCCAGATTCTGCACATCTCCTTGAAAGATTCAACCACTGCTCAGATTATGAAAAAACTGGAAAATTTGAATTATGGTAACGTTCTAATTTTCTATGGAGATAGATTAGGGAGAGATGATCACATTGGACATGTATCATTTTTTATAGATCAATCCTTAGTCTTTGAAAAAGGCGGCGTTGAAGACAGTTTCCCTTATCGATTAGCCGATCTCAAATCCATTGTAAGTCGCTGGAAAGAATTTTACAGCCATTTGGTGGTACGTGATTTTCTTAAAGGAAAACACCTTTTGCAACATCCATTTAAGCACTTTGTAGATATAATTGAAGGCAAACAATCCTCTACTTTGGAACGAAATATAGCCGTAGATATTCCTTATATTAAAGATCCAAAAACCGGTAGAGTTTCTTTTCATTTAGAAGAAACTTTTCTGACCAGCTTAGATCCCACCAAGAGTCCACTAATAATAATATTTACCCCTAACCATCCTCCTATGGCCCTAACTTTCGATGTTGAATTTGATCCCACAAATAACCCCTTTTATTATTATAAACCTAGGTTTAAACCACAAAATCAACCTCTTTCAGCTCATTTAACTCCATATATTTTGATCTCTTATAAAGAACTTGTAAAAATAAAAAGAGTTATTTTTCAAGCTTTTCCTTTACATTGTGATGCTTGGCACCAAAAGATTTGGGCCGATTTTCCTCATAAAAACTTAACAGAGACTCAATACCAAAAACTTCTACAATTATATAAGGTCGAAGCTAACTTAAACTGTAATCAATTAAAAATAATAAGGAGGGGTGGGCAGACTTATTTACTCTTAGAGCATATAAACGGTAAACAAGCAGAGCATAGATTATCTGACCAATTATTTAAAAAACTCATTAATACATTTAACGTTAATATTCAGGATGGGACCAATGATAAATATGAATATGGTGTCAGTTTTAAGTAATTATAACATTTAGATAAAATCGTAAGTTGTCAATAAGTGCCGGTGACGTTCGTTACCAAATTTTGTCCATTTTTTTGAGGAAGGTCATACATAAAATCTACTTAAAAAAAGACCTTACAAGCCAACCAAAATTTTGTTATTAATAATTGTCATTGTAATAGTAGGATACTTTGTTTAAGTAAAAATTATTACGATTTAGCATGAAAGGTCCTTATATGAGTAAAGAAATTTCTGTATTGGGAATCGATATTGGCTCAGTTGCCGTATCAATTGCCGAACTAGATTTGAAAAGAAACCTGCTTTATTCAGATTATCAATTTCATAACGGCAACCCCTATAATTGTTTGGAAAAAATACTGCAAAAAATGGATCTAACACGAGTTGTCCATATGGCTCAGACCTCATCGACACCTCATATTATAAAAAATTCTACACTCTTTGATAGTAATATTTCTTATATAGCAGCGGTTAAACAACTACATCCCAAAACTAGTTCCCTACTGATAGTGGGTGGTGAAAAATTTAACTTAATAAATTTCGATCAAAAGGGTCGTTATAAAAATAGCTGGGCCAATAGCTCCTGCGCGGCCGGTACCGGTAGTTTTTTAGATCAACAGGCCAAAAGATTGGGGCTTGAAAATAGCGAAAATTTAAGTAAAGCAGCTCTTTCCAGTAATAACGATATTCCCAAAATTGCCACCAGATGTGCTGTTTTTGCCAAAACTGATTTACTACATGCCCAACAAGAAGGATATACGCTTGAAGCCATCTGTAATGGATTATGTAATGGTTTGGCCGTAAATATTATTGATACCCTTTTTAAGAAATTTGACATTAAAGAACCTGTGGTATTTGCCGGAGGAGTAGCTCTCAATCAAGCCGTAGTTAATCATATAAGTTTGATATTAGGTGTAAAACTAATAGTAGACAAGCAGCCACAACTATATGGAGCCATAGGATCGGCATTATTACTTATCGATCAAATAGAAACTAATTCTCAATCATCTGCCAAACAAACTTACACCTCTCCAACTATCTCAGAAATACTTATCACCCAAGAAGAACAAAAAAAATATTATTATGACGCTTTAGAATTAAAAATATCTGATTATCCTGATTTCTCTAGTTTAAATAAATACAACTTTAAGCCTCAAGTTGTAGAATCTGGTCCCACGGTTGAAGTAGATATTTATAATAATCTCCCCCAAGAAGACATTTGTAATTTGGTTATGGGTATTGATATAGGTTCTACCAGTACCAAAGCTATTTTAGTTGATCAAAAACGAAATATTATAGCTGGTTTCTATACCCGCACATCGGGCCGCCCCTTAAAAGCGGTCCAGTCAATATTGGAGGCTATAGACGACTGGTCCAATAAAGATGATATCAAGATCAACTTCATTCAGGTAGGTACTACCGGCGCTGGTCGCAAATTTATCGGATCAGTAATTAACGCTGATCTAATTATAGATGAGATTACCGCTCATGCTAAAGCTGCCTATGAACTCAACCCTGAAATAGATACCATTATTGAGATCGGCGGACAAGACGCAAAATTTACTGCTATGCGTAATGGCACCGTGACCTCATCATTTATGAATCATGTATGCGCTGCCGGCACAGGCAGTTTTATTGAGGAACAAGCAGCAAGACTTGGATGTCAATTATCTGAATGCTCATCAAAAGCCTACGGTTCAAGCTCTCCAATGTCGAGTGATCGATGTACAGTATTTATGGAGCGTGATATCAATCATTTCCTAGGTAAAGGATATTCTATTTCACAGATTCAGGCATCAGTTCTGCATTCGGTCAGAGAAAACTATTTACAAAAAGTGGCCCATAATGGCAAAATTGGTTCCAAAATTTGCTTCCAAGGAGCAACCGCTAAGAATAAAGCACTAGTAGCCGCTTTTGAGCAAAAACTTGAAAAACCTATTTACGTTTCTAAATACTGTCATTTAACAGGAGCCTTGGGTGTAGCTTACTTACTAATAGAAGAATATTGCAGCCAAAGCAACCAAAATAAAAAAAGTAAAATGAGTATTACTAGTAATACGAGTAGTACGAATCTTAATAGCCAAGACGATACAAATAATACAAATAGTAAATTTAAGGGAATAAAACTTTATCAGCAAGATATCCCTATCTATAACGAAGTTTGTGAAATATGTACCAATCATTGTAAGGTAAGAATCGCTAAAGTTGATAATGAAATATCAGCTTATGGATTCTTATGTGGTCGTGATTACAACACCCGAAAATTTGTATCAAACAATAAATCAGGTTTTAATCTATTAAAATCGCGTCAAAAGATTTTTACTGGTTTACCTCATAATAAAAATAATAAAAAACGCAATATGTTTACTATAGGTATCCCGTCAGCTCTATATTTAGTGGAAGAATTACCAATATGGAAGAACTTCTTTCGCCTTCTAGGGGTAAAAGTAGTAACCAGCGATAATTTTAAAGAAGCGGTCAGTACTGGTAAATCACAATCATGCGCTGAATTTTGTGCCCCTATAGTTGCTTTTCATGGACATATATCCTACCTAGCGGATAAATCAGATTTTATTTTTACTCCCATTTATTTAGAAGAGAAAAATGATAATGGAGCTTATCGTTTATATTGTTATTATAGTCAATATGCTAACACCTTGGTGCCTACAATTAATAAAGCAGGGTTAAAAGACAAATGCTTAACTCCTTTAATAAAAAATAAGAACAATGTTTTAAACACTAAGTTACAACTTCTCAACCTTTTAAAAAATGCTTTAGGTGACGATATTTCCTTCAAAGAAGTATCGACCGCCTATGACCAAGCTATAAAAGCCTACAACCAAGGCATTCAAAAATTAAAGAAAATTTTTCAACAAGAAACAGCGGGTTCAAATGATTTTTCGGTGATGTTATTGGGGCGCCCGTACACCATACTTATGCCTACGATGAATAAAGGTATACCCGATATATTTGGTACATTGGGAATTAAAGCCTTTTACATGGACATGGTGGATTATGATGATCAAGATGTTGAGGATATCAAAGATCTTTTAAAAGCGATTCATTGGAAATTTGCCGCTCAAATTATTAAGTCCGCTAGGATCATCGCTGAAACTCCAGGTGTTTACCCGGTTTTCATTACCTCTTTTATGTGTTCACCAGATAGTTGTACTATAGAGTATTTCAAGAGAATTATGGATAAGTATGACAAACCATACTTAATAATGCAACTTGATGAGCATGATTCTTCAGTAGGTTATGAAACTAGAATCGAATCAGCAATAAGATCATTTAGAAATCATTTTCAAAAAAAGATAGATCATATTACAGTAAAATCTCTTCCTATCAATCCAAGATTATCGAAAGATTTTAATGGCAAGACGATATTTCTTCCAAATTGGGATCCTATTTGCTGTCGTTTACTGGCGGCCAATTTAAGAAGTGAAGGGATAGATACTCAAATTATTCCCGAAAACGAATTGATTATACAAAAAAGTCTACAGCATAATACCGGACAATGTATTCCTCTAAACGCGATCGCTCAAGGTTTTATTGATCATCTGGAGAGTAACGATTATAATCCTGAAAAGTCTGTTCTATGGACCATACAGGCTAATATCTCGTGTAATGTCCGTCTTTATCCTTATTATATTAAAAGCCTTCTGGAGGCTTATGGAAAAGGATTTGAGAAAGCCGGAGTTTATGTCGGCGAAGCAAGTTTTATTGATATATCACTCAAGACATCATCTAACGCTTATTTTGCCTATATGTTTGGAGGTCTACTAAGAAGAATAGCTTGTAAAATAAGACCCTATGAAAATTTACCTGGACAAACTAATTCTGTTTTAAATAAATCAATAGAAATTTTAGAAGAAGCCTTTTTGGGAACAGTACCTAAATTAGACGCGGTCAGAACTATTGTAGATAATTTCTTAGAGATCGACACTAATAACAAACCTAAATCAAAAGTGGCTATTTTTGGAGATCTATATGTTCGTGATAATGATGTTATGAATCAAAATCTGATCCAAATGATAGAAGAACATCAAGGCGAGGTTATAACAACGCCTTACACCGAATATATTAAGATTATAGCCCATACCTATTTTAGACATTGGCTGAGAGAAGGTAATTATATTGATGTTATTGCCAATACCTCATTACTGGCTACCTTAAAAAAACTAGAGCGTAAATATGCTGAGCAATTTGAAAGAATACTAGGACCCTTCTCTTCAGACGAGCCCACAATATCCAATGAAACAATCATCAAACGATTTGGCATGACCCAAAACCACCGTGGAGAAAGTTTTGATAATATCCTTAAGATTTTTCATCTTTTAGAGTTGTATCCTGATATATCTTTATTTGTCCAAACCAATCCTTCTTTTTGTTGTCCTTCTTTAATAACAGAAGCCATGGCTAAGGATGTAGAAAAAGTTACGGGAGTACCTATTGTATCAGTAACTTATGATGGAACCTTGTCTACTAAAAACGATGTGATTATACCTTATTTAAAATACCCACGCAAAACTCCAACTATTAAAGTAAAAGAAACAAAACCTGCTGAGAAATCCTGGAAAGGATTGTTTAACGGACTACGTACCTAAATTGATTCTGTCTAAAAAGCGCAATATCTGCGTTAGTATCAAAAAAATTCCTCATCTAACCAACACGTTATGTTTCGTCATTTTTTTCTCACTGCCTTGATCTTGCACTTTTTAAACAGAATCTAAATATCTATGATATAAAAACCAATATATGGCTCTTTAATCTGGGGAGAAAGGGTAAAAGGATGACCATCAATTTTTAAATCGGGCAATCCTATTTCAAAAGTAGATTTCTCTACAGTCAATATATGTAGTACATCACCTAAAATTCCTTGTAACATCCGGTGTTCAACTTTAGGATTCTTGATCGGAAAACTATCTGCCCAACGACCTGAAACCTCGATATTATAATTGGGGTTGATACCAATTTTAATGGTACCTTCATCAAAAGTAAAATCCGTATCAGCTTTGATTAGTATGTCAAAAGTATAATAATCTCTCCATTGACCGTCAGTATTAATCTGTAAAAGCAGTTGCAATCCTGGCAGCACAATATTTACCTGGTTGTTTTCCTCTGATAGTTTAATACTGGGAGCTTTATTGAGACGAACAAAGGGTCTTAAATATGAAAATTCCGTATTCGAATTAATATCAATATCTAATAAGTCGGGTATTATTTGCCCAAAATTTTCCCAAGAAAAAATTCGATATATCTGATCAAAATGTTCTTCGGTTAATTCTGTAAAAGGCATTGGCTGAGAAAATACTGCTTCAAAAAAGGTGTTGATAAAATGAGGATTTATTCCCACAAAGCCATAATTATTGCGATGAGACATGCGGTTATTGGACCACATAAAATCAATATTTCTAGAATCATCTTTAAAATTAACGTTAAAATTAGCGGAATAAGACAAACTCATCATCCCCGCTGATAATTTCATTTGAGCTGGAAAAAGAGTTATGTCAATTTCCGCGGCAGGAAAAAGCGGAGGATTATCGAGTTCCAGATCCTTATGGATTATAATTTTTTTGTTCAATTTATCCTGAAATTTGGGAACCTGTTTATGTAGTTGATCACGGACCTTTTCAGCCAATTTATTTCTTAATTTCTTCAATTGATTATGTATCACACTTTCTAGAATCGATCCCAGAAACCCTGAACACTTTTTAGGACCATTAACCCGATAGGCCGATTCAGGTATATTAAAGTCAATATTATAACTGGATAAATCTAAGTGCCCATCTACTATGATCGGATTAAATGTCGCTATAGCATGGAGCTGGCTCGATTCGGCCACAAAGATATCGGTATCTCTGCAAGTACTTCTGAGCCATCCTTTACGTAATTTTACCTCATGAGCGTACAAATGAATATCACCAATACCAACATTTATCTGTATTTGCTTTTCTAGAGCCTGAATATCCAGTGATTTAAAATAAACTGAGTAGTGCATACCTTCAATTTCCACATTTACACCACTATAGGTATCATCAATGTCTTCTAAAGGTTCTTTAACAATATCCTCTAAATCCTTGTTCAATAAAGACTGTGAAAAACGGTGAAAGAAATGATCAGTAAATTCTAAATATAGAGCGTTAGAAGATAAAAAATCAGCTTGAAGAGTTGATAAGTTTGAGAAGGACAGATAAAAAATTGATATAAATAGCAAACCTAGTACTTTAGTTCTCTGAAAAAAATCCTTTTTTCTCATAACAAACTCCTTTTTTATTAATATTTGACTATTCTATATCACAAAAGTATAATTTTTTTTATAACTAATTTACAATCAATCTTTGACTAAAGCTGAAAGCCTCTTTCCAGCTTCTTCTAGTAGTTCGCAAGATTTACAAAAAGCAAAACGAACCAAACGCCGATTAGGATCTTGGGTTGAATAGAAAGCATTTACTGGAATTACACTAACACCGACTTTTTGAGTTAGATGTAACGCAAATTCCATGTCATTTTTAAAATTAAAAGCGGAAAAATCGGCCAACATAAAATAGGTACCTTGGGGTTGGGATACAATAAAGCCATTATCTTTAAGGATATTGACCAATGTATCACGTCTGGACTGGTATTCCTTTCTGAAGGTTAATAAATATTCTTGCGAGTTGTCTATAGCATGAGCCATAGCTTCTTGCAACGGTGCAGCGGTACAAAAGGTAACATGTTGATGAGCTCGTTGAATAACGGAGTTTAATACTTCGTTAGTTATGATGTATCCAATTTTCCAACCAGTGAAAGAAAAAGTTTTAGCAGTAGAAGAAATTGTAATGGTACGATCTCTCATTCCCGGTAGACAAGCAATGGGAATATGTTTATTATCTTCAAAAAATAAGTGTTCATAAACTTCATCCGTAACAACCAATAAATTGTATTTACTCGCTACTTCGGCAATAAAAGAGAGTTCGTCTTGATTAAAAACCTTACCTGACGGATTATGAGGAGTATTAAATATAATTAGTTTGGTTTTATCGGTAATTAGAGAAACAAACTTTTCTCTATCGAATGAACATTCTGGAAATGAAAGAGTAACAGCTTTGAGTGTGCCACCAGCCATAGCTACTATTGGAGGATAGGATTCATAATAAGGCTCGAAGGTAATAACCTCGTCACCAGGATCAATTAAAGCGGCAATAGTTGAAAAAAGAGCTTCCGTAGCGCCACAAGTTACAGATATATCAGTGTCAGGATTTACTTGATAGCCATACAATCGTTCATTATTCCGGGCAATGGCTCTTCGAAGTGTCGGTAAACCTGTAGAAGGGGTATATTGGTTCCAACCATGATCAATCGCTTTTTTGGCGGCTTCCTTTATAAAATCCGGACCATCAAAATTGGGATAACCCTGAGATAGATTGATAGCCTTATGCTGATGAGAGAGTTTAGTCATAACACTAAAAACAGATTCCTCAAAACCATGTAAGCGTTTGGCCAAATAATTATTGATTGATACATTCACAAAAAATCTCCTTTAATTCTAATTTTAACTAAAACCTGTATTTCAGTTTTCGGATAATAACAGTTCCTGGAATTCTTTAAAAGTATTTCTTCTCAATTTTTTTTGATATAATTAATAAATAGGGGATAATTAAATAGGACTTCACATACAATTTCTTAAACCGTCATATGGATAACTTAAAGGAGAGTAAAACAATGGATGGTAAGCATAAATTACTTTTTATCGATGACGACCCAGATATTACATTCATACTTCGGACCGTTTTAAAAAATAAGCAATATGAAATTACAACGATTAACGACCCCACGAAAATTTGGGGAGAGCTGGAAAAAAGTCAATACGATTTACTAATCGTTGATTATCTAATGCCTGAAATTGACGGCTTAGAGCTAAGTGAAAAAATAAGAAAATCTTCTGATCCTAAGATCAGAGACATGAAAGTCTTTCTACTTACCGCCAAAAAATTAGATGAAGATGATTTTAGAAGAATCAAAGAATTAAAATTAAAATATGAACCCAAACCCATCCATCCCGAAGTTTTCAGCTATAGATTGAGATCATATATAGAAGACAATTGATTTTACTATTCTAAAAGAGTATCTTGGCTCTTAACAATCCAAATCTTCAAGATTTTCTAATCAACAGGAGGTTGATATATATGAAAAGAAAATTTATTAAGAATACGCTATACCTATTGGCTTGTTTTTTTACCATCCAATGCGGCAGTCCTTCCAATGAAAATAAGAGAAATCCTCGGTTGGTTCAATTAGTTAAAGAAACCGAAAATCCTAAAGAAAAAGATACCGCCTCTAAAGATAAAACAAATCAACCTGAATCAGAGTCAAACAATATATCTGATGATGAATCTAACCAAGCTCTCAATAGCGAGCCGGATTCGACATCCATTGATGGGCCGTACGAATTGTCATATAATAATCCAGATTCTAACAATCGAAATGCAGGAACAAACCGCGAAAATCCCATCAAAACCAATATCATACTTTTCATTGGCGATGGAATGGGACCTGAGCATATCAAAATTGCCAGTTTATATAGATATGGCCAAGAAGGGCAGCTAGCATTTCAAAAATTTTCACAATCAGTTGAAGTTACTACTCATTCGGCCAATAGTAATGTTACTGATTCTGCGGCGGCATCCACAGCTATGGCTACCGGTAATAAAGTCAATAACGGTGTAATCAGCACATATATTCCTGGCGATGGTAAAGAAGCTAAAACTCTATTAGAATACGCGGACGAATTTGGCTATGCTACCGGATTAATCACCACTACTATGATCACCGACGCAACTCCAGCTGGATTTGGAGCACATGCGGATACTAAAACAGATTATTGGGACATTGCCGATGATTATCTTTACCAAACTCAGCCTGATATTCTATTAGGAGGTGGGTTGGGATTTGAGGTTCCCGATCAGATCTTTGAACAAGCTGGTTATGTCAAAGTTAGTTCAGCTGATGAGCTTGATAAATTAGATTTTTCTACCTTTTATGACTCTTCCGACTCTCTTAATTCTTCTAATTCTCCTAACTCTATTTACAATAAAAAATTATGGGGAATTTTTGCAGAAAGTCATTTTCCTTACTTTTATAATGGGCGCCAAAACTACCCTACCCTAGCTAAAATGACATTATGGGGAATAGAATATTTGGATCAATTTTCGGGAGGATTCTTTCTAGTAGTTGAAGAGGGGCACATTGACAAAGCTTCTCACTTAAATTCTATTGATCTACTGCTTCCAGAATTAATGGCACTTGATGACGCGGTTATTCAAGCAATGGAATGGGCAATTCAAGCTAAGGATCAAAGAACCATTATAATAGTCGCTGCTGACCATGAAACCGGTGGTTTAAAACTAATCAAAAATCACGGAAAAAACATGACACCTCAAGTTTCATGGATCGACACACATCATACCTCTACTAATACATTACTATATATATGGGATAGTCAAATAAGTATAGACGACCCTACCATTGATAATACCGAAATATTCGACATAATTTTATCTGAATTAACAGAAAATAATGTGAATTAGTAGAAAATAATATTAATTAGTAGAAAATAATTGACTCCCGCCCTATTTAAAGTAAAATGCAGCCAAATTGTTAATTGAGCTTAACCAGGAGTTGCTCTTATGATGATTACGGGAATGTACTGGGGATCTAAGTTACTGAAATACGTGGACTTTCCTACCGCTGAAATTTTAGGTCCTGAAGCAACAGCTGAGGATATCCAGCAATTAATCGACAAATATGGCCAAGTGCTTATCAAGCCAATTTTTAAGGGAGGCATTGGAGCCAAAGGTAAGGCAGGATTAATTGGCACAGCTAAAGATAGTGCCACCGCATTACAAGAAAAAGAAAGGCTTTATTTTGCTGAACATCGTCAAGATGAGAATGTTTTTAAAGCTCTGGGGGTATCTTACGAAAGTTATATTCCCAGTAAATATGAGATTTATTTTTCCATTACAGATAATACTGAATTTCGAGCACCAACTATAACTATTAGTTATCACGGTGGTGTTGAGATTGAAAAGCTTTCTAAAGACAAAGTAGCCAGTGTACCCTTTGATTCACTGACAGGTTTTAAAGGATTTATTGTCTCAAACGCGCTTAATAAACTAAACGCTCCAAATGAGATCATCAGCCCCTTGGTTCAAAACCTACCTAAGTTATGGGATCTGTATCATAATCATGGAATGACCATGTTAGAACTCAATCCGATAAGAATGATGAAAGGTAAAAATGGAAGACTTGTTCCAGTAGCTTGTGATTTTAAATGCTCGTTTGATAGTGATGATCCAAATTGGAAGCGTCTAAGTTTACCTACTAATCTGGACTCTGCTAACTATTGCGACTTTGAATTAGAAGTTAATAATTTAAGAACCTACCAAGGACAATCGGATGTTTTCGTAATAAACCATGAAGGAACTATAACCGCCATGACATTTGGAGGTGGTGCTAATGCTCTGGTAACAGAATTGCTTGGCGATTCGGCAACAATCTCCTCTGATTTTGGTGGAAATCCACCTTATGCAAAAATGCTGGAAATTAGTCGGATAGTTTACAAGTATTGGATTAAACAAAGTAATGTATTGTTCATCATTGGTGGAAAAGCCAATAATACCGATATTTACGAAACCTTTCGAGCTATGGCTAATGCTTTACGTGAATATTTTCGAGTAAACGGTCCAATTCCTTTATATGTTGTAATAGGACGCGGAGGTCCTAATTTAATTAGAGGTATGCAATACATGAAAGATACTCTTGATGCTTTAGGTCTTCCTTATTGTATTTTTGGTCATGATTCCGCTATGAGTGAGGTTGTTAATTATGCTCAAAAAATGGATAATTGGATGAAAAATGGTGGAAAAGAAATTGTTGCCCAAAGAATCGAAGCGGGAAGATCAAAATAACGTAATATTAATAGGATATTTTAAGAAATAATAAGAAATTATAAGTGATTATTGAAGATTATAGGGGTGTATTTATTATGAATTATTTAGATAACAGAGTCGAATTAAACGATAGTTACAATTATATGCATGCCCGTGGAGTTAACAATTTCCCTTATTTTGTGGGAATCCAATCTTTATCGGAAATTGCCACTAAAGATGATCGCGTTTGTGTTTTCAATATTTTAGGAAGTGAAAGCCGATCAGTTACCCCCATTAGTCACGATTTTTCTGGAGGAAATATAGTATTTGGTACCATGCCGGGGCGTTCAGGGGGAATCCTCAAAACATCTACTGGTGGAATTAAGGTTTACAATAACATTCTTGAAGCTCTGGACTCTGGGCACCGTTTTAATACAGCAGTAGTATATGTTCCTCCATCTGGAGTCAAAGATTCAGTAATTGAAGCAGTAAGAATTAATCCTGAGCTAAAGAAAATCTTCATTATTACAGAAAAAGTGCCTGTAAGAGACACACGAATTATCAGACAGTTCTGCCAATGGGCAGGTATTGACGTTTTTGGCGCTAATTGCCTTGGAGTAGCTGATGCTCATAATAAAGTAAGGATCGGAGGCGCTTTGGGTGGTAGTAGTCCAGAAGAATCATTGATCCCAGGATCTGTTGCCATTTTTTCCAATTCAGGTAATTTTACCACTACTATCGCCGTATATTTATCCACTGCCGGTTGGGGGTCCACTGTTTCGATCTCTTCGGGAAAAGACCTTTATATTCACTTTGCCGCCCCTGAATTTGTAAATGCCTTTCATAATGACACCAGATCCAAAGCTGCAGTTATGTATATTGAACCGGGCGGCTATTATGAGAAAAACCTTGTATTTAAAAAACCAGTTGTAGCCTGTATCGTTGGACGCTGGAAAGAAAAACTTACAAGACCATGTGGACATGCGGGTGCTGTTACAGGCACAGGAGATAGTGCTGTCGCCAAAGAAAAGTGGTTAATGGAAAAATTCGAGGTGGAAGGAATTTATACACCCGAAACTCCTCATTTTTCAGCCAAAGGCGCGGTAGTAACCAATATTTCTCATATCCCTCAAGCATTGACTGAGGTTATGAAACTGAATGACACTGAACCAGATTTTGAACCCAAAGGTAATTTAAGTTTAAAATGCTGGTTTCAAAATACACAAGGAATCGAATTACCAACTGAATTACAGAACAAAGTGGTTGAAGCTGTGTCACCTTACAACGAGCAAATTGAAACTCTTAATAAACAAGTAGGTATTACTTTCCCTCGCCAATCTCTAAAAGATGCTTCGGGAGCATCAAGGATGGACCCCAAAGATCAAATATCTCGAATACATAACGTAAGTATCTTAAAAGCCGCGACTAAATCATTTGAAGAAAACTTATTTCTGTCATTAATTAGGGAATATCCTGACGAAAGTTCTTCCGAATTGCTCAATATCATACTAAATTCACATGTTAATTTGCATAATACATCTCAATTAATAGCCAGCCAAGCTGCCCGTGACGCGGGAAACAGCCCTAATACTTCTTTATCAGCTGCATTGGCCATTATCGGACCAAATAGCGTCAAAAAAGATCGAAAAGCAACTCAAGCTTTTATCGACCTTTTTGGTTTGTCATATTTAAATGATCCAGCCGACATTAATTACGATTTTCAATCCCAATTAGAAAGAGCATCAGAGGATTCATTACAAAACATCTTACTTACTTCAACACCTTGTGATCAAGCAGATAACATGCTAAAAGCACTTGGAGTCAGAGAAGTTGATTCTATATTTATCAGATTTTTAAAAGCACTGGCTGAAGTATCAAAAGCTCAAGTGCCCGTTTGGTCTGTCCATGCAGCTATTACTTGTCATCTGGCTTGGAGTTCTCTCCGAAGAAAGCGCCTTACCATTAATACTATTATTAATATGCCCTGGCACTTTAAATTATTTGGAACAATGATCGGCGCTACTGTAGATGCTGACCAACATACTAAAAACCAGTTTTGTAATATAGACAATACCGAATTAATCAACAAGTGGAGTTTTACCGAAACCACCGGATTATCTTTTCTTGGACGAAAACCCTCTTCAGAAGAATTATTTTCTTTTTCCCTTTTATTGGGATTATTAACCACCAATGGTCCTGGAACTATTACTGCTCAAGGAGCCAAAGGTGCGGTCAGTGCCGATGGACCTGAAATGTCAAAGCGTGTTCAGATTAATAAAGCCTACCTAGGATTTCTTTCTCATTCTGGTTATGTTCATGGAGGAAACGGTTTTGAAGCTATTTCCTTTTTAATAGATCGTTTTAAGGATCTGAACCTAAAGGACCCTAGTGATCAAAATCATTCCATTGACTTAAATCAAATGGCCATTGATTATGCCAACTGGTATAAAAAATATAAGTCTCAAAGCAAAGCCGATGGCTTATCCTATTGGAAAATTCCTTGTATTAATCACCCGGTATTTAAAGGCAAAGAAAT
>CAZJDM010000062.1:10509-22589 GCA_964544765.1 uncultured bacterium | reverse complement strand
AAGTATATATATTGTCAAAGGAAGAAGGCGGTAGGCATACGCCCTTTTTTAAAGGTTATCGTCCTCAGTTTTATTTTAGGACAACCGATGTAACGGGATCAGTGCAGTTGCCTGAGAATGTAGAGATGGTGATGCCTGGAGATAAGATAACATTTGACGCTGAGTTAATAACGCCGATAGCGATGGAGAAAGAACTACGATTTGCGATTAGAGAAGGAGGTCGTACGGTAGGAGCAGGTGTTATTACTGAGGTTATTGAATAAACGTGATTAATATTATGATTAGTTAAATAATAAATTGACAATATTTTCTAGATAACATATAAGAAGTCACTACGTTTTCTTATCACCTGAGAGATAAGGGTATGAAAAGTCAAAAAATTAGAATACATTTAAGAGCTTATGATTATAATATATTGGATCAGTCTACAAATGACATCCTAGTACAAGCAAAGAGGACAGGCGTTAGAGTAGTGGGTCCGGTTCCATTGCCAACTACTACTAATAAATATTGTGTTTTGCGTTCTCCACACGTTAATAAAAAGTCAAGAGAACAATTTGAAATAAGGACACATAGACGCCTTATAGATATTCTTGAGCCCAAACAACAAACAATCGATGCTTTGATGAAGCTTGATTTGTCTGCTGGGGTAGATGTAGAGATCAGATTATACTGATCGTTAAATAAAAATCTAAATTGCTTATAGCGTTAAGATTGATTGAGACAAAAACAACGCTGGAGATAGTATGAGAGGTTTACTCGCCAAAAAAATTGGAATGGCTCGTCTATTTGATAAAGACGGGGTGTTGGTTCCTGTCACAGTTCTAGAAATATACGAAAATCAAATTATAGCTCTGAAAAATGAGAAGAAAGATGGTTACTCTGCTCTAAAAATAGGTTTTAAAAAAGTTAAAAAAGAAAAACTAACAAAACCGGAGCAAGGATTATTTAAAGATCCTGTTTTTAAGGATAAATGTTATCGTAAGATTTGTGAGTTTCGGGTAGATGAAAAAGCTTTGACAGAATACAAGGTTGGTCAAAGCTTAGATTTACAGCTATTTGATAATATAGGCAAAGTTGATGTGTCCTCCACATCTAAAGGAAAAGGATTTGCTGGTGTTGTAGCAAGATATGGATTTGCGGGAGGTCGTAGAAGTCATGGTCATAGAATGGGTAAAAGACCAGGCTCAATCGGTATGTGTACTTATCCCGGAAAAGTCTTAAAAGGTAAGAAAATGCCTGGACATGCAGGTAATAAAAGGGTAACTGTTCAGAACTTGGCAATTGCTAAGATCGATAAAGATAAAAACTTGATTATGCTAAAAGGGCCGGTTCCAGGTAGTCGAAACAGTGATGTTGAAATAAGATGGTGTGTAAAATAGGTGGCTTTTTCAGTGTAATTTAGGGAGGCATATATAAATGTCAAGCTTAACTGTATACAATAAAAGTAATAAGAGAACGGGTCAGATTGAACTAGATGATCATGTATGGTCAGTAGATAAAAATGATCACGTTGTTTGGTTAGCGGTTAAGGCATATTTAGCCAATCAAAGGCAAGGGACTGCTTGTACAAAAAACAGGAAATTTGTCCATGGAGGAGGAAGTAAACCATATAGGCAAAAAGGTACCGGTCGTGCCAGAGCTGGAACCTCTAGATCTCCACTTATCAGAGGAGGGGGAGTTATCTTTGGGCCAAATCCGGTTGATTATAGTCAAAAATTAAATAAAAAATCGAAAAATCTGGCCCTCAGGATTGTGTTAAGTGAAAAACTGAGATCAAAAAATGTGATCGTTTTAGATAAATACGGTATAGAAGAATACAAAACTAAAGCTGTTGAAAGCTTACTAGCTAAGTTTAGCAAGAAAAAATTGCTAGTAATTGATGATGTTTTAAATAATGAAATGTATTTTTCTACAAGAAATCTAAAGAACGCTAATTATAGTACCTCATTAGAATTAAACAGTTACCAAGCATTGAATTGCGATGATTTAATGTTTACAGAAGCATCGATAAAGGCTTTAGAAAAACGGTTAAAAAAAGGATAGAGCCATGTTGCATTTAAGTGAAGTAATAAAAGAGCCGCTTTTGACGGAACGAAATACCCTCCTTAAAGAGATAAGCAATGTCTATGTTTTTAAGGTAGGAATGAAAGCTAATAAAAATCAGATAAAAGATGCTCTACAAAAATATTATGGAGTGAAGGTTAAAGGGGTCAGAACTCAAATTGTAAGAGGTAAAACAAAGAGAACAGGTAGATTTGTTTCTAAAAAGCAAAACTGTAAAAAAGCTTTTGTTACTTTAATTGAAGGTGAAAGCTTAAATATGATTGAAGGGTTATAGAATATGGCTATAAGAAAATATAAACCCACATCGCCCGGTAGAAGGGCTCTTAGAACGGTAGTGAACCCAGAGATTAGCAAAGATGGACCGGAAAAATCTCTGATTGCTCCATTACCTCGCAAAGCTGGACGAAATAATACAGGTAGAATTACTTGTCGTCACAGAGGTGGTGGTAATAAAAGAAAATATCGAATTATAGATTTCAAAAGAAATAAAATTGGTATACCAGCTAATGTAAAAACAATAGAGTATGATCCTAATCGCACTGCAAATATAGCGTTGCTGGTTTATTTAGATGGTGAGAAGCGTTATATTTTGTGTCCTGAAGGTGTAAAAAAAGGTGATAAGCTTGAATCTTCGCAGAAGGCTGATATTAGACCCGGAAATACGTTGCCATTAAAAAATATACCTGCTGGAACCATGATTCATAATATTGAGCTAAAACCAGGAAAGGGCGGTCAATTAGTACGATCTGCGGGAGCATCTGCTCAATTATTAGGTAAAGATAAGAAAATGATCTCATTAAAAATGCCTTCAGGCGAGATAAGAACTGTTACAGAAGATTGTTGGGCTACCATTGGAGTAGTTGGCAATACTGAACATAACAAAATAAGTTATGGTAAAGCTGGGAAAAAGCGTAATTTGGGTATTCGCCCAACTGTAAGAGGTGTGGTAATGAATCCAGTTGATCATCCACATGGTGGAGGAGAAGGTAAATCTTCTGGCGGAAGACACCCGGTAACACCTTGGGGAGTTCCTACTAAGGGGCATAGAACCAGAAGAAATAAAACTACTGATAAATTTATTATTAGAAGAAGAAAGAAATAATTGGAGGGAATTAGTGGCTAGATCCATTAAAAAGGGCCCATTTGTTGATAGTTATTTGTTAAAAAAGGTTGAGGGCGTCGACAAGAAAAAAGTAATAAAAACCTGGTCACGTAGATCAACAATAATCCCTGAATTTGTTGGGACAACATTTGCAATCCATAATGGGAAGAAATTTGTACCAGTGTTTGTGACTGAAAACATGGTGGGGCATAAGTTAGGTGAATTTGCCCCGACTAGACAATTTTTTGGTCATGCAGGTGACCGTAAAGGGAAAAAATAAAAAGAAGAGGAATGTTAACCATGGAAGTTAGTGCCAAGCTAAGAAATGTTAGAATATCCCCTAGAAAGGCTAGATTAGTCATTGATTTGGTCAGAGGAAAGCAAGTTCAATATGCTTTGGATCAGCTTCAAGTAAACCAAAAAAGAGCCGCACCTTTATTAGCAAAACTATTGAAATCAGCGGTTTCTAATGCAGAGAGGTCAGATAAGATTGATGTAGATACTCTCTATATTAAAAGTATATATGTAAATCCTGGTTCCATGCTTAAGCGATTTATACCGCGGGCACAAGGAAGAGCAACACCGGTTCGTAAAAGGATGAGTCATATTAATGTTATATTAGCAGAAAAATAGTTGGAGGAATAAATTGGGTCAAAAGGTAAATCCTGTAGGATTAAGACTAGGTATTAATAAAACATGGTCCTCTAGATGGTATTCCAAAAAAGAATATGCTGATTATTTACATGAGGACTTAAGAATACGTGGGTTTTTGTCTAAAGAACTGAAATCCGCGGGTCTTTCAAAAATTGAAATTGAAAGAGCTGCCAAAGATGTAAAAATAAACATTTATACCACCAGACCGGGTATTGTAATTGGAAAAAAGGGTAGTGGAGCAGATAAGCTAAAGGATTCAATTAAAAGTTTATGTAAAAAGAAAGTAGAGGGCAGCAAAGAGATCATATTGAATATTTATGAAGTAAAGAGAGCTCAGTCAGATGCGGCCCTAATAGCGGAGAATGTAGCGATACAATTAGAGAGAAGAGTTTCTTTTCGAAGAGCAATGAGAAATGCTCTTCAGATGGCTATGAAGTCTGGTGTAAAGGGCGCAAGGATTAGATGTGCTGGAAGATTGGGCGGTGCTGAGATGGCGAGAACTGAATGGTACAAAGAAGGTCGTATTCCTTTGCATACTCTTAGAGCAGATGTCGATTATTCAGCTTCAGAAGCTAAAACACTATATGGCCTAATTGGCGTTAAGGTATGGGTGTTTAAGGGTGAGATATTAGAGAAAAAGAATAAGGGAAAAAAATAAAATTTTTATTTTAAAAATGGGTGACTTATGTTAAGTCCGAAACGGCAAAAATTTAGAAAACAACAAAGAGGAAGAAATAAAGGAATAGCAAGGCGTGGAATATCGCTTGAGTTTGGGCAATTTGGATTGCAAGCTGTTGAACATGGTTTTCTAGATTCAAGACAGATAGAGGCAGCAAGAATATGTATTTCTAGGTATTGTAAAAGAACGGGGAAAATGTGGATTCGCGTATTTCCTGATAAACCATATACTTCTAAGCCTATTGAAACCAGGATGGGAAAAGGAAAAGGTGCTCCTGATAAATTTATTGTTCCAGTTAAACCTGGAAGAATTTTATATGAACTAGAAGGTGTTCCGGAAAACATAGCAATTGAGGCCCTAAAAAATGCCGGGCATAAATTGCCCTTAAAGACCAAGCCGATTAAAAGAGAGGAATCCATATGGAAATAGAAGATATAAAAAACTTGGAAATAAAAAATATAAGAAAAATGGATAACGGGCAATTATGGTCTTTAGTTAAGGATATTAGAGAAAAGAAATTTCGAGTAGGAATTGAGCTGAAAACAGGGCAGTCTTCCAAAAATCAGGATAAGAAAAAGCTAAAGAGGCAGTTAGCCAGAGTTCTAACTGTGATTAGAGAACAAGGAAAATAGGATTATTTATGCAGAATCTAAAGAAAAAATTAATCGGTACAGTTATTAGCGATAAAATGAATAAAACTGTTGTTGTTAAGGTATGTAGAAGGGTTAAAGATAAACGTTATGGAAAAAATGTAACTGTAACCAAAAAATTTAAGGTCCATGATGAGCATGAAAAATCAAAGTTGGGAGATGAGGTTCAAATTATTGAATCCAGGCCGTATAGTAAAACGAAAAGATGGGCATTAACTAAGGTCATATAGAATTTGATAGGAATAGAATATGATACAGGTACAATCAAGACTAACAGTGGCAGATAATTCTGGAGCCAGAGAAATTATGTGTATTAAGGTTCTTGGAGGATCTCACCGAAGATATGCTGCAGTGGGGGATGTTATTCGAGTAACAGTGAAGGATGCTATGCCAAATTCAAAAATTAAAAAGGGTGAGGTGCATCATGCTGTTATTGTTCGTACAAAGAGAGAGATTGGCAGGGATGACGGAACTTATATTAAGTTTGATCAAAATGCTGCAGTTCTTGTAAAAGGGGAGGAAAAAGAACCAATTGGTACAAGAATATTTGGTCCTGTAGCTAGAGAACTTCGTCATAAACAATTTATGAAAATTGTGTCTTTAGCGCCTGAAGTATTATAATTGAGGTTTAGATATGTTTACATTAAAAACAAAATTAAAAGTTGGTGATCTGGTAGCTGTTATCGCTGGTAAAGAGAAAGGCAAGCAGGGAAAGGTCATGAAAATAGATAAGAAGAGGGGACGAGTAATTGTTGAAGGATTAAATAAAGTAAAACGGCATCAAAAAGGAAATGAACAGGTTGCAAGTAAGATTATAGAAAAAGAGGCTGGAATTAATATTTCTAACATTATGGCATACTCGAAAAGTAAAACCAAATGTTGTCGTATCAAAAAGGATCTCGTGAAAATTGAGGGTAAGACCAAAAAAGTTAGAAAATTAGTTGGGACTAACGAAGAATATTAATGGAGATTTCATGGCTAGGTTAAAAGACCTGTATGAGAAAAAATTTAAACAAGAGTTAAAACAAGAATTGGCATATAAAAATGTCATGGATGTGGTAAAATTAGAAAAAATAGTGGTGAACATATCACAAAGTGAAGCTATTAAAAATATTAAGGTTTTGGAAAATGCCGCCGAAGATTTGACTAAAATTTCTGGACAAAAACCTATTATTACAAGAGCAAGAAAGTCAATAGCCTCGTTTAAGTTAAGAGAAGGTATGCCAATCGGATGTTGTGTTACTCTAAGGCGAGATAGAATGTATGAATTTTTGGATAGGCTGATTAATGTGGCTCTTCCTAGAACTAGGGACTTTAAAGGAGTTTCCCCGAAATCGTTCGATGGTAGTGGAAATTATAATGTTGGATTAAAAGAACAGATTATTTTTCCTGAAATAAAATATGACAAAGTAGATAGAGTTAGAGGGATGAATATTACGGTATGTACCACAGCTAAGAACGATGAACAGGCTCGTAGTCTTTTAAAAAAGTTTAACATGCCATTTAGGTAGTATTAAAGTAGTGAGGTTTATGTGGCTAAAAAAGCATTAATTAACAAGTCTCTAAAGAAGCCTAAGTTTCCAGTGAGAAAATACAACAGATGCCCTTTATGTGGTCGGCCTAGAGGATATTTAAGAAAGTTTAACATGTGTAGGATATGTTTTAGATTATTATCATTAAAAGGCCATATCCCAGGCGTTATTAAGTCAAGTTGGTAGTCAGGAGTTCTATTTATGACAGATGCAATTTCGGATTTATTAACAAGAATTAGGAATGCAGCAATGCGGAATCATACGGTATGTTCTGTCCCTGCTTCCAATTTGAAGTTAAGGATTGTTAAGTTATTGAAGATGGAGGGTTATCTTAGAAATTATAAATTAATAAGAGATAACAAGCAGGGAATTATTAAAATAGCTTTGAAGTATACGGAAGAAGGAGATTCTGTGATTACTGAGCTAAATAGAATAAGTAAACCATCTGTAAGAACTTATGTAAAAAATAAGGAACTTACAAAGCTTAAAAAGGGATTTGGAATTACGGTATTGTCTACCCCTAAAGGCATATTGACAGATCGTCAAGCGCAAAAGGAAAAAGTAGGGGGAGAAGTATTGTTTAATGTCTGGTAGGCAATAAAGAGGTAACTATATGTCAAGAATTGGAAAAAAGCTGATTAAGATACCAGATAAAGTGAAGGTATCGGTTAAAAATAGAAAACTATTTGTTGAAGGTCCAAAGGGAAAAATTGATTTGGAATATCATGAAACAGTTGACGTGGAAGTAAAAGATGATTCTGTTGCTGTAAAAATAAAGGGAGAGTTAGATTCAAATCGAGCTTATCAGGGTCTTACTAGAAGTTTGGTAAATAATATGGTAACGGGTGTTTCACAAGGATTTACAAAAGAATTAACGATACAGGGAATTGGATATAGAGCTAATGTCAAAGGAAGTTCTCTAATGCTTAGTTTAGGGTATTCCCACCCGATTGAGTTGCTAGTACCGGATGATATTACTATTAAAGTTGATAAGAATGTGAATATAAAGGTTAGCGGTATTGACAAACAGAAGGTTGGGCACTTTGCCAGTCTTATTAGAGCTCAGAGGAAACCTGAGCCGTTTAAAGGCAAGGGCGTCAGATATAAGGATGAATTTATAAAACGTAAAGCAGGAAAATCTGCAGCCAAATAAAAGAGGTGTGCCTTGGAACGAAGTAAAAAAGTTAAGTCAAGATTAAAAAGAAAAACTAGAATTAGAAAAAAAGTAATTGGCAGAGTTGACCGTCCAAGACTTACGGTTTTTAGATCTTTGAAGAATATCTATGCACAGGTGATTGATGATGATAAGGGAAGTACCTTAGTAGGCATATCTAGTCTTAATAAAGATATTAGGAAAAAGAAACTAACTGGACTAAAGCAAGCTAATACAATTGGTGAGATATTGGCTGAAAAATGTAAAGAAAAGAAAATTAAAAAAGTTGTTTTTGATAAAAATGGTTTTAAATATCATGGACGCATAAAAGCGTTAGCAGAATCAGCCAGAAAAAGTGGTTTAGAATTTTAGCCAAAATGGAGGCATGAATTGGAAGAAAGGAAAAATACAAAAAATCCTAATAGGAACAAAGATGGTGAGAAACCCGCAGAAAAAGAAAATGACGGGTTTGAAGATAAGTTAGTTTTAATAAATCGTGTGGCTAAGGTTGTAAAAGGTGGTAGAAGATTTAGTTTCAGTGTATTAGTTGTTAGCGGTGACCATAATGGATCAGTTGGATGTGGATTAGGAAAAGCTAATGAAGTTCCGGAAGCAATCAGAAAAGCAACTGAAAATGCCAGAAGAAAAATGAATAAAGTTGGTATTTATAATAAGTCTATTCCGTATAGAGTATTAGGTAAGTATGGATCAGCAAAAGTTCTTTTAATGCCTGCTCCTGAGGGAACAGGAATTATTGCAGGAGGTTCTGTGAGATCAGTGCTGGAAGTTGCAGGTTTTGAAAATGTTAGGGCTAAAGTACATGGAACAAATAATGCTCATAATGTTGTTAAAGCAACTTTATCGGGATTAAAAATGCTAAAACTTCCATCTGAATACGCAAAGCAGTTTGGAAAAGAAGTAAATGAAATAATATAGTGAGGCGACATGTTTGAAAAAAGGTTTAAATTCCTTAAAGTAACATTAGTTCGAAGCCCAATTGGGACCCATAAAAAGGTTCGGGAATCTATACAAAATCTTGGATTAAAAAGAACAAATAAATATAAAATCCATAAAGATAATGATGCAATTAGAGGATTGGTGAATAAAGTTATACAATATGTTCATGTAGAGGGATTAAGCAAATAGATTGATTAAATTAATTAAATATTAACTAGTTTGTTAATATTGCTAGGAATATGTAATAGGATTTAAACATGAAATTACATAATTTAAAACGTAACGATAAAAGTAAATCAAATAAAAGACTAGGAAGAGGTGTTGGTTCTGGTCGTGGAAAGACATCAGGGAAAGGGCATAAAGGCCTTAAAGCTCGACCTGGGCACGCCAATAAAAGAGGGTTTGAGGGAGGGCAGATGCCTTTATATAGAAGGCTGCCAAAAAAAGGATTTACTAATATTTTTAGGGTCCCAACAAAAATTATTAATCTTGATCAACTAAATCAATTTAATGAGGGGGACGAGATTAGTCCAGAAGTTTTGAAAACTAAAGGATTATACCCGAGTAAATACAAAAGATTAAAGATTCTTGGGCATGGTTCTTGTGATAAAAAGCTTGTAATTGAAGCACATGCCTTTTCCAAGAGTGCAAGAGAAAAGTTAAAGAACTGCACATTAAAGGAGATCTGAAGTGGTTGGTGGTATCCAAGGAATTCCCAAAATTCCCCAATTAAGAGTTAAATTATTATGGACAATGTTTTATCTGGCCATCTATCGAATGGGAGTAGCTGTTCCTACGCCAGGAGTAGATAATGCTGCTTTAGAAGAATATTTTTCGCGGATGTCAGGAACTTTGTTTGGTATGATAAACATGTTTTCAGGTGGAGCCTTGCAACGATTTTCAGTGTTTGCTTTAGGTATCATGCCTTATATTACCGCATCTATTATAATTTCTCTTTTAACGGTTGTTTTTCCCTACTTTGAAAATTTGCAGAAAGAGGGAGAATTAGGTAGGAGAAAAATTACACAAATTACACGGTATGCGACCGTTTTATTAGCTACTATACATGGAACTATGTTGGCGATCGGCTTAGAAAAAATTTCAACCAACGGTGTACCCTTGGTATTAAATCCTGGTATGGGATTTAGGTTAATGACTGTAATAACATTGGTTGCAGGGACTGCCTTTATAATGTGGTTGGGTGAGCGGATTACTGAAAAGGGCATAAGTAATGGAATTTCTATTATTATTTTTTCCGGTATTGTGGTGAATTTACCTAGCTCTGTTTTGTCTACCTTTAGAGATGTTTTTCAAACTGGTCGAATTAAACCGCTGGAATTTTTATTGATAGTGGTTATTGTAGCAATTTCAATTGGAGTTATTATCTTATTTGAGAGAGCTCAAAGAAGAATTCCTGTCCAGTATCCTAAACGGATGGTTGGGCGAAAAATGTACGCTGGGCAGTCTTCTCATCTTCCTCTTCGGCTTAATAGTGCGGGCGTTATTCCTCCCATTTTTGCATCTTCATTATTAATGTTTCCAAGTACCATAGCTAATTTGAAGTTTACAGAAGCTACCTTTTGGGACATATTAAAAGATGCTCTTAATATGACTTCATGGTCCTACCATGCTATATATATTCCTTTAATAATATTCTTTACCTTCTTTTATACAGCGATTACATTTAGACCAGATGATGTGGCAGAAAATTTGAAAAAGCATGGTGGCTTTGTACCAGGCATACGACCAGGTGCTAAGACTTCTGAATTTATTGAACGAGTTTTAGCTCGTATTACTGTAGTTGGCGCAATTTACCTAGCAACTGTTTGTGTTTTACCAAGTCTATTGATTGTAAAATTTAATGTATCCTTCTTTTTTGGAGGAACAAGTTTATTAATTGTTGTTGGGGTAGCATTAGATATGCTGCAGAAAATAGAAACAGAGCTTATTGCGCGGCATTATGATACTTTTATCAAAGGCGCTAGAATACGGGGTCGTAGATCTACCACTTGATGTAAATTTATCAATATAAATATACTACTTATGGGGTAAAAGAGTAAATAAATAGTATATCAATTCTATTTGAAGGGTTGTAATGAGAAATTTAATTTTATTAGGAGCGCCTGGAGTTGGAAAAGGTACTCAGGCTCATAGGCTTATAGAAAAATATAATATAACGCAGTTGTCGACGGGAGATATTTTAAGGCATAATGTAAAGTTACAAACCGAAGAAGGAAAAATTGCTGAAAATTATATTAATAAAGGAGAGTTAGTTCCTGATTCGCTTATTATAAGCATGATAAAAAGAAGAATAAAGGAGCCTGATTGTCAGAATGGTGTTATCTATGATGGTTTTCCCAGGACGATAGCTCAAGCAGAATCTCTAGATGTTATGATGGATGAAAATGGTAATAAGTTAAATGCTGTGGTAGATATTGAAGTCGAAGAGACTGAAATTATTGAGAGAATTACCGGTAGAAGGATTTGTTCGGGATGTAATTTGAGTTATCATATAAAATTTCATAAACCTAAGAAAGATGAAATTTGTGATAGCTGTAATGGAAAATTAATTCAAAGAAAGGATGATAATCTTGAGTCTGTAAAAGTAAGATTAGCATCATATAAAGAAAAGACAATGCCATTAAAGGGGTATTATCAAAAAAGAAGTATTTTATCAGTTGTTGACGGAATGGGTTCGGCTGATTCAGTTTTTAATAAGATTGTTAAAATCATTGACTTAAGCGGATGACTTGTGTTAAAGATATTATCCGTTTAAAATGGAGAGTGTTTTAGATGGCTAAAGAAGGTGTAATAGAAGCTGAGGGAAAAGTATTAGAAGCACTTCCAAATGCTATGTTTAAGGTTGTTTTAGATAATGGACATGAAGTTCTGGCTCATATATCAGGAAAAATGAGGATGCATTTTATTAGAATATTGCCTGGAGATAAGGTTAAATTGGAACTATCACCATACGACTTGACAAAGGGTCGAATAGTTTATCGATCAAAGTGAAAATGTTGGGAGAAATATGAAAGTAAAAGCGTCTGTTAAACCCATGTGTGATAAATGTAAGATAATCCGTAGAAAGGGTGTGGTAAGGATTATTTGTGAAAATAAGAAACATAAACAAAGACAGGGATAACATATAAAAGTGATAAGTAATAAAAAGGAATTTCTACTGATTATTAAGAAACATGAAATTAGGAAAATTAGAAATTTCTAAAGTTTTAAGGATAGGAGGATATTTTGGCCCGGATTGCAGGTGTCGATTTACCAAAAAATAAGC
>CAZJDM010000062.1:0-10409 GCA_964544765.1 uncultured bacterium | reverse complement strand
GGATAGGAGGATATTTTGGCCCGGATTGCAGGTGTCGATTTACCAAAAAATAAGCGTATTGAAGTAGCTTTGACTTATATTTATGGTATTGGAAGAAGTTCTTCAAATAAGATATTAGGGATACTTAATATCGATAAAAATTTGAGAACCTTTAAATTAGATCCTGAGCAGGTTAACAAAATCAGAAAATATGTAGAAGATGAAGTCGTTGTAGAGGGAGAGCTTAGGAATATTGTTGGTTTAAATATAAAACGTTTGGTTGACCTGAGAAGTTATAGGGGAATTAGGCATAGAAAAAATTTGCCGGTACGTGGTCAGAGAACTAAAACTAATGCCCGTACAAGAAAAGGACCTAGAAAAATTGTTACAGGTAAAAAGAAGGCTCCAACTCCTAAATAGAAATAGCTGGAGGATAAATGGCTAAAAAAATAAGTGATAAAAAAACTGTGAAAAAGAGTAAAAAGAATGTTCCTACTGGAAAATGTTATATCCAGAGTACTTTCAATAATACCATAATTACATTTACTGATCCCATAGGAAATATACTAGCTTGGTCGACCGCAGGAGCAAAAGGTTTTAAGGGTTCTAAAAAATCAACTCCTTTTGCTGCCCAATTGGCCTGTGAGGATGCTGCTAAAAAGGCTAAATTGTATGGATTAAATTCGGTTTCTGTATTTGTTAAAGGTCCAGGATCAGGGAGAGAAGCTGCTATTAGAGCTGTTGCAGTTAATGGGATAAAAGTAATTTCTATTAAGGACATGACACCTATTCCTCATAATGGTTGTCGTCCTCCCAAGAGAAGAAGAGTTTAATTGTGTAGAGGAGGTTTCTTCGTGGCAAAAGATAATGGCCCAGTATGTAGAAAATGTAGAAGACAAGCTGAAAAGCTTTTCTTAAAGGGAGATAGGTGTTATTCAGATAAGTGTTCGGTCGAAAGAAGGGCATATGGACCTGGAATGCACGGCAAAAGAAGAAAAAAGGAAAGTGAATATTTAATACATTTGAAAGAGAAACAGAAAGTTAGAACTGTTTATGGTGTCCTGGAAAGTCAGTTTAGGAAAACATATCGAAGTGCTGAAAAAATGAAGGGTGTTACTGGTAATAACTTATTAAGCTTATTAGAAAGAAGGCTTGATAATGTCTTATATAATATGGGTTTAGCCAATTCAAGAGCTGAAGCAAGACAGATGATTGGACATAGGCATGTCATAAAAAATGGAATTAAAGCCAATATTCCGTCTATGCTGGTGTATAAAGGCGATGTTATAAGTCTTAAGGAAAAAAGTAAAGCAGTTGGAAAATTCAAAGAAAATGCCGATGCTGGAAAACGCAGAGAAGCACCTTCATGGCTAGAGGTTGATGTAGATAATTTTAAAGGTGTAGTTAAAGAATTACCTACTAGAGATACAATTGCATTAAAAGTTAATGAAAGATTGATCGTTGAATGGTATTCTAGATAATTATTAAGTAAAGAGTTAAATTCAAATATAATAAATGGGGAAGACATGTATCGGAATTGGCGAGAATTAATTAGACCTGATAGGCTAGATAGTAGAGAAATAAATGAAATGTACGGTAAATTCGAAGCTAAGCCCTTGGAGCGTGGATATGGGCAGACTTTGGGTAACGCTTTACGTCGTGTATTATTGTCTACTATTAGGGGTTCAGCTATTGCAGCGCTTAAGATAGAGGGGGTTGATCACGAGTTCTCTAGTATTCCAGATGTAAAAGAAGATGTAAACAACTTGGTATTAAATCTAAAAGGTTTAAACCTGAAGTATTATGGTGACGATGATAAAATTATTGAAATAGATTTTGATGGTCCTGGAATTATAAAAGGAAAAGATATAATTCACGATGAAAGCGTGGAAATTATGAATCAAGAGCATGAATTAGCAACCGTAAATAAGGGGGGCAAATTAAAAGCTCAGATGTGGGTACGAAATGGTGTGGGGTATATGGTGTCTGAATCACATGTTCAACAAACTGATTTCCCTATTGGAACAATTCCTATTGATGCAATATTTTCTCCCGTCAGAAGAGTAACATTTAAAGTTGATAATACACGTGTGGGACATGCAACTGATTATGACCGACTTGTTATGGAAGTATGGACCAATGGATGTGTAAATCCTGCTGATGCTGTAGCTTTTTCAGCTAAGATATTGAAAGAACAATTAACGGTCTTTATTAATTTTCAAGAGGAAGACGAGCCTGAACCTGTAAAACAACAAGAAGAGACCCAGAAACTAAATGAAAATCTATTTAAGCCAGTCGATGAGCTTGAGTTGTCTGTAAGGTCCGCTAATTGCTTAGAAAATGCAAATATTAAATTTATTGGTGAATTGGTAGTTAGAACTGAGTCTGAAATGTTGAAAACTAAAAATTTTGGTAGAAAATCGTTAAATGAAATAAAAGACATTTTGGCCGAAATGGGATTAAGTCTGGGTATGAAAATAGATGGATTTGACCCTAGTGTGTTAAGAAATAAAGAAGAAGACAAGAATGAGGAAAAAGAAGAAATTTAATTGATATTAATTGAAATATTACTGAGGTAAAAAATGAGACATTTGAAATCATCAAATCGTCGATTTGGCAAAAGTACAGCGCATAGAAAAGCCATGTTGCGCAATTTGGTTAATTCTCTTATAGAACATGATAGAATTGTAACTACATACGAAAAAGCAAAGGAACTACAGAAATTGGCCGATAGAATGGTTACCTTGGGAAAAAAACAAACTCTACATGCACGTAGACAGGCTTTGAAAGTTATATACACCAAAGATTCTTTGCATAAACTTTTTACAGATCTGGCTGAAAGATATAAAAACAGAAATGGCGGATATACTCGTGTTATGCATATTGGCAATCGCAAAGGTGACAATGCAGCTCAGGCAATCATTGAATATGTAGATAATGATGTTAGAGAAAAAATATTAAAACAAAAGAGTGAAAAAGAGCGGCAGGAAGCTGAAAAGAAGAAAGAAGCTGATGCTGCTGGAAAAGACTGAAACAACGGATGTTAAAATATATTTTATTTTTAGCTTCTTTATTATTAGTTGCATGCACTAATCAATTAGTACCCAATGAAAAAGCCTGCATACCAATAAAAAATATTCATTTTACCCCTGCTCAGTTTCTATCAAAAAATATCTGTGTTTATGGAAAAGTAATTTCAATTGGCAAGTTTAACACCTATTTAGAAGTAAAAGATCAGACAGGGATTTTAGTAGCTAACCTAGCAAATATTGTAAAAGACATTCCTAATTACGTAAATAAAAATATCTTTATCAACGGAAAAATACAAATTGGTCAGATGGGCATTCCATATATTGTAGCCGATGAGTATCATGTAAAATGAACAGTTTCAAATAAAATGAAAAAACAACTGTATTTGGTTGATCTTAGTAATATTGTGTTTAGGGCCTATTATGCTTTGCCGCCCATGGCAAGCCGTAAAGGTGTCCCTACTAGTGCTATTTATGGGACATTTAATACTTTATTCAAATTTATAAAGGACAAAAAACCAGAAGCCTTAATTGTCGCAGGTGACTTGCCTGATCCGTGTTTTAGAAAAGAATATTACCCTGAATATAAAGCCAATCGGAAAGAATGTCCACAGGATTTGTCTGTCCAATTTGTCTATATAAAGGAAATGTTGGCCAGATTAGGGTTACGGCTTGTCGAAATTAAAGGATATGAAGCTGATGATATTATAGCTACTTTAATTCATAAATTTAAGGATCGATATAATTGTACAATATTATCCTCTGATAAAGATTTGATGCAGCTTGTGGACGATGGGGTTAATGTTTTAGATTTAAAAAATAACTTACTATTTGATGAGAATGAAGTTCGCAAAAAATATGGAGTTAGTCCAGACCGAATAATAGATTTATTATCTATTCAAGGTGATTCTAGTGATAATATACCTGGAGTAAAAGGTGTAGGTGCTAAAGGGGCTGTTAAATTATTACAAGAATACAATAATGTTGAGGGGATCTATCAAAATCTGGATAAAATTAAAGGAAAACTACAAGAAAAATTAATAGATAGTAGGGAGAATGCTTTTTTAAGTAAGAAATTGGTGTCTTTAGAAGAGCATGTTCCTTTGAATATTGAAGAGGTCGATTTAGAATTTAATAGAGTTGCTAATGAAAAGATTTTAATTGATTGTCAGGAGCTGGATTTAAATCAACTAGAAAGACAAATCAAAGCTATTTATAGATTGACTTCTGACCAACATCAAGTGATTTCCGGTAAACATCGATTGACTACAGATGATAAACCGTTAGCACCAGATCAAGGTTCATTGACCTCAGATGATATTACGTTAACTACAGATAGTACATTAGCTTCAAATGAGCCTAAAATAGGTTCTGGTTCCACATCATCAGAAGAAATAAGTGATAGTTCTTTTACCCAGCTGTCCGGGGAGAATGCTGAAGCTATTAGTTCATCTAGAGATGAAAGCCAAAATGTAAAAATTATTAAATATAAGAAGATTTGGTTACAAAAAACATCTCAACTAGATGATTTAGTTGTGGCTATTAGATCAGCTAAACAAATAGCTGTCAAAATGGTTGGACAGAAAGGTAAAAGTGTAGAGAGTCATTGTTTAGAAGGGATATGTATTGGACTGGGTAGAAGTAAAAGTTATTTTATTCCAGTTTTAGGAAGAAATGAGTTTGGAAATATCAGTTTGAATCATATTAAAGAAAAAATTAACCCTATTCTTTTAGATGAGACCATAACAAAAGTAGTATTTGATTTAAAAAGTGATTTAAAGTTTCTTTTTAAAGAAGGATTTGCTCATCCAGTTGAAGTTATAGATATCATGATTATGATGCACTTAATAGATCCTGATAGAAAAGAAATCGATTTAAAAACAATAGGTAAGAATGAATTTAATATTCAAGTAGTAGCAACCAACGGAGAAGAAGATTTGTTTTCGGGATCGAATTTTCCTTCTGAATTAACAATATTGTCTATTAATCTATATAAATCTTTAGTGCAAAAATTAAAAAAAATGCGTTTGAATGATGTTTTCAAGAATCTGGAAACATCATTGATTCATGTATTGTTTGAAATGGAGAAAGAGGGAGTTTATGTTGATGTAAATTGTTTGACTGAATACTCAACTTCTTTGCAAAAAGAAAAGGTTTCTTTACAAGAAGAGATATTTGAGCTAGCGGGTGAAGAATTTAATATTAATTCCCCTAAACAATTAAGTACAATCTTATTTGAAAAATTGAAATTAGAACCACCTAAGAAAACCAAAACTGGCTATTCTACTGATATAGATGTTTTAACTCAGTTAGCTAAAGTACATAAATTACCCTTAAAGTTGATACGATTTAGAACTATAGATAAAATTAAAGGCACATATCTTGATCCTTTAGTAAATCATGTTTGTGAAAAAACGAATAGAATTCATGCCAACTTTAATCAGGTAGGTACTGCTACAGGAAGGTTGAGTAGTAATAGTCCCAATCTACAAAATATACCAATTCGTACCAAAGAAGGAGTGCAAGTAAGGGAATGTTTTAGACCTAGATCAGGGTTTGAACTATTATCAGCTGATTATTCACAAATTGAGCTGAGAATACTAGCTCATTTATCAAAAGATAAGACATTAATAGAAGCGTTTTTGCATGATAAAGATATCCATAATGAAACTGCTTCTAAAATATTTAATGTCAAACAAAGTGAAGTAACGGCTGAAATGAGAAGAAAAGCAAAAACTATTAATTTTGGTGTTATTTATGGACAAACAGCGTTTGGATTGGCAGGAGAGTTAGATATTCCGAAGGCTGAAGCATCGGATTTTATAAAAAAATACTTTAATACTTATTATGGTGTAAAAGGATACTTCGAAGGTTTATTAGAAGGGTCTAGAAAAAATGGATATATTAAGACTTTGATGGGAAGAAAGCGTTTTATTGCTGAAATAAATAGCAGCAATAAGTTAAAAAAGGCCTTAGCTGAGAGAATGGCTATTAATAGTACCATTCAAGGATCGGCTGCAGATTTGATTAAGATAGCTATGATTAAAATTAATAAGAAGCTAAAAAAATACAGGAGCTCAATTATAATACAGGTTCATGATGAATTGGTTCTTGAGGTTGAAAAAAATGAGAGAGAAGCTGTGTCTAAGATAGTACATTATGAAATGGAATCTGTTTATGATCTTGGGGTACCATTAAAGGTTGTTATGAATTGTGGTTATAGTTGGAAAGAAGCTCACTCGTGATTGCTATCCCTCTAACTAAAAGCCTAAGAAGGCATGTTTAAATATATGAAAATGTAGTTTAGAAGAATTTTACTTCCTTCTTTTATATATCAAAATATCACTATAGCTTTGTTATTATTATAGTAATTTGTTATTATTAATAGTAAAAGGGGACCGTACCCAATGCGGGTGGTGCATGGATTGAAGTGAGGAAAGTAATGTTTGCTTTAGGGCGAAGAAAGGTAGCAACAGTAGAAAGCCAGGCAACGGTTCTTTATTGTGAGAAAAATAAGGTTTTTCGGTTGGTGGATGTAAATTTTAAAAGAGACTCTGAGTTATCGTTTGCCATAAAGAGTATAAAAGACAATATAAACCAAAAATTACATGAGTTAAAGAGTTCAGGGGATAATTTAATATATTATATTTTTGATGATGTTATAAAAATATCTTTGCAATATATTCTCAAGATGAAGAAAATTTCTTTTCCTGTTGTAGTAGCAAGAGGAATATCGCCTAAGAATCATTGTATTGACATTGGCTTTGATAATAATCATTTTGTTATAAAAAAGATACATAGTCATAGAAGACTGACCCCGGAAAATTTTTTAAATTCCTTGAGAAATGAAATACAGATTCATTATAATCAGATGGATAAACTTCTTGATGTTATAGATGATTTTACAATTCTTGAAGATGAATTACTGCAGTCTATAAAACAAGCACGATTTAAACCAGGAAATCTGCGAAATGTACCAGCGGCGAAATGTGAAATTGATCTAGAAGCCTATAAAAAAAACACTCCTGCTAGTATCAAGGAATTGAATGACATTGAAAGTAAACAAGTATATTTTAAAGAGGAAGAGATTGTAATTATAGAAAAGAAGGAAAAACCCCAAAAGCGCAAAAAAACCTATGAAGATTTAATAAATGGGTACTATGAACTTAACTTTCAACAGAAAAATCTAGAATTATATTTGTCGATAAATTCTACAAAATTTTTAAAAATGTTTACAGAAAAGAAGTATATTTTAGCCTTGATAAACGTAATCAAGGGTAGAGCCAAAGAATTGATTTCAAGTGGTATGGGAGGTAAATATCGGATTTTTTCTAAAGATATAGTTGATTCAATTCAGAAGACTTTGGAAAAAAAAGAAGAGAAATTGACTATATTAGTATTAAAAGGAGAAAAAAGTGAACCTGGTAGGATTGAATTAAGTTTATCCGCGAACAAGATGCATTTGTATTTAGCTTCTTTAAAGCAGTCTAAGGGAGGAGCAAAACAAATTTTAATTAAGGACATAATGACTGAGATTGAGAAGTTGGGGATTAGAAAAAATCTCAAGAAAGCTAAGAAAAATGCTATTCGAGCCTTGAAATTAATAAATGAAAAAAAAGATTTACCTCCTGACTTTGTTTTGAGTATGGGAAAAGAGGCTATTGATGGGAAAGATGGGGAAATTGATCTTGTTTTTCAAAAACGTAAGGTAAAGTTTGGCAAAGGTAAGTATGGATCTGTTGACTTACGAGAAAGAACTAATACAACATTTGTGCGCAAAGGAAAGGTGATATTGAAAATAGTGGATCCTGGTAAGGGTAAAGATGGCTGGAATTTGTTAGGAGAATTAATCCCCGCAAAAGATGGGGAAAAAATTGAATTGGAAGCGGGAGACGGAGTATCTGTTTCTGCAGATGGAAAAACATTCTTTGCTAAACGCGATGGAGTACCAGAGATTGCAGATACTCATGTTGAGCTTATGTCCGTTTATGTTGTAGAGGGAGGTGTAAATTTTAAAACAGGCAACGTGCGTTATGATGGTAATTTAGTGGTTAATGGAGATGTTGACAGTGGTGCTACAGCAGAAGCAACTGGGGATTTAAAGATTACGGGTTCGATTCAAAGTGGAAGCGCTGTCGCTGGAGGAAAAATTGAAGTTGAAAAAGGAATATTGACCGGAAAAGAAGGTCGGGTAGAAGCCCGTGGTAATATTGATGCTGGTTATATTGAAAATTCAAAAGTTATCTCTTATGGCCATATTAAGGTATCTGAGTCTATTGTAAATAGTGAGGTAAGTGCTACAGGATCAATTAAATGTATTGATGGAGAGGGTATAATTAGAGGGGGGAGTATTAATTGTCAATCTTTAGAATGTAATAATTTAGGGGTAAATGATGGACCTATTACCATTATAAATGCTGGAGTTGATTTTTCTTATGAACTTCAGAAACAAAAGTTGTCTGAAGGAATTAAAAACTTTGAAAAAGATTTGGATCAAATAAGAAGAGAAATAAAAACGATTCGCAGTCATAAAGCTATAAAAATTGGATCCCAAAATGCTAAGGATAAACTCAAAACCTTAGTGAGAGAAAGGGATTTTATTCAAGGAGAGTTGAAAGATTACACAGAACAAATGTCTGTTATGGTATCAAATAAACCAATTCCTCCTGCTGGCTTTGTGAGGGTTAGCGTTATATTATCATATAATGTTAAATTGGTGGTAAATGGGAAAAGGGCAGTTATGTCTAAAGAATTAATGGGGATTGTATGGCTTTATAAACGATTAACCAACACTGTAGAAATGATATCTTGTGATGAATTTCAGGTAGAAGAGGTAGAGGATGACGAGGATGAAGTAGTTGATGAAGGTACTGATGAAGTAGTTGATGAAAGTGCTGATGAAGTGAACGACGAAGACGAAAATGAGGAGAATGATTTGGCAGAGAATGCCCAGGAATCTGCCGCATAGTACTTGCGATAGGCAGAGCTTGCACATCGCTTTAATATATAGTAATTAGTAAGGTTGTGAGATTGAAAATAGGTCATAAGGAGCCTAAAATATGAAATATTTAGTATTTTTATCTTCAGTATTAATGATGACCAATGTTAGCTGTATGACATCTCGTAAAGAGGCCGATTTAAGAGAGCAAATATGGAAATTGAAAAACAGAGTAGCTCATTTAGAAGACAAGTTTGAAAAACGAGAGGCATTAGATGCCGCGATTGCAAAAACAAATAAGGAGTCGAAAGAAACATTAAATAGAGCTAATTCAGCCATTAGGGAAGCAAAATCTTCCGTTCAGTATGCTAGAGGAGAAATTGAAGAACTTCAAATTAAACTGGATCAAAAGGTTGCAAAGCGCATGGTTCAACTTGAAAGAGAAGTATCTGATCTTGGCTCTAGAATAGCTAGTAAAATTGTCGAAAGTAAAGCTAAAGAATCCAATTCTGGGCCAAAAACAAAATTGTCAATGACCAAAGTGTATAAAAAGGCACGGTCTAAATTTCAAAAAAAGGACTATAAAGGTGTTGTTGAAAAACTTAAGAAATTTGAAGTTTTGTTTAAAAAGTACAAATCTCTTGATGAAGTATTGTATTTGAGGGCTGAGAGTTTATATAAATTGAAAAAATATAGAAAAGCAGCCTTGGATTTCAATAAGATCTTAGGCTCATATTCCAAAAGTTCCTTTGCTCCCATTTCTAAGATGAGAATGGGAGATTGTTATAGAGTTTTAGGAGACAATGAGACAGCGGAAATCTATTATAAAGAATTCCTTGAACAATACTCTAAATCTAAATACCGAAAAGATGTAAAGATTAGACTATCCAAACTGAAGAAAAAAATGAAAAGAAGTAAAAACTAAGGTGATGATTACTCTAGGTATTGAAACGTCCTGCGATGAGACAGCGGTAGCTTTGTATCACTCTTCAAAAGGCATAATTTCTAATATAGTGTCCTCTCAAATCAAGGAACATGCTCCATATGGTGGTGTGGTACCTGAGATAGCCGCTCGCAAACATTTAGAAAACATACAAATTGTTTTTGAACAGGCCCTTAATATGGCCCAAGTTAAAACCTCGGACATTGATTTAGTGTCAGTTACTTCCAAACCAGGATTAATGGGAGCTCTTTTAGTAGGGGTTAATTTTGCTAAAGGTTTGGCATATGGTTTAAAAAAACCTATTGTTCCGGTTAATCATCTTCAGGCTCATGTCTTTTCTATTTTTTTAGATGATAAAATAAACATTGAGAATGTGTCCTTTCCTTTTTTAGCCTTAGTAATTTCTGGAGGCCATACCTCATTATACAAGATAAAAAGTATTGAAGAATTTGAAGTTGTGACCCAAACTTTAGATGATGCGATAGGAGAAGCTTACGATAAAGTGGCAAAAATATGTAAA
>CAZJDM010000061.1:0-22615 GCA_964544765.1 uncultured bacterium | reverse complement strand
CAGCTAAATTGAGTCAATTGGGCGGATTGATAGGTAAACTGCCATATGTTTTTATCGCGTATATGATAGCGGCGGTTTCTATTTCGGGAATGCCTCTTTTTTCAGGATTTGTAAGTAAAACAATGGTAATCAATGGCGCGGCGATTGATCATCGTATGTGGATTACGTTGGGGCTAGAATTGGCTTCAGTGGGAACCTTTCTTTCGGTTGGATTAAAACTTCCTTATTTTGCTTTTTATGGTAATAAAAACATTGATACTTCAAATCTCAAGCCCATTCCATCCAATATGTATTTGGCTATGGCAATAGCGGCTTTTCTTTGTTTTATTATTGGTGTTTATCCAAAGGTACTATATAATTTATTACCCTTTGAAGCAGAGTATGTACCTTACACACCTTGGAGTGTATTACAATCTTTACAATTATTGGCTTTTACAGGATTGGGGTTTTTCTGGATGGTGAAGAAACTAACTCCTGAAGCTAAAATTAATTTAGATTTTGAATATTTTTATCGACATACCGGCCGAATCTTTGTTGGTATTTGTCGTAATCCGGTAGCTTTCTTTGATTCTATTTGGAACGATGTATATCGAAAACTGGGAATGGCGGGAATGAAACTATTTGCAGGGTTAACGGCTCGTTTTGATGTCTCGGTGATTAAAGGCATAGTGGATGGTTTGGCTCTGACCATTCGAAGAATTGGTAATAACACAGCAAAAGTACAAAGCGGATTTTTAAGTGATTACTTGTTAGCGGCAATATTATTTAGTTTTGGGCTTGTCGCTTTGGTCGTAATGATAATGAATTGGAACCTATAAGGTTGGGTAAAATATGACAATACCTGAATATCCAGTTTTAAGTAGTCTAATCTTTTTGCCTGTAATAGCTATGATTATTCTACCTTTCATTAAAGAGGATAGAACTGTTCGGTTATTTACTTTGGAAGTTGGTATTATTGAAATTTTATTAGCCTTACCACTGTTTTTCTCCTTCTCGATGGAGAAAGGTAATTTTCAATTTATTGAGTATATTCCTTGGGTACCTAAATGGTCCTTTTCTTATCATTTAGGTATTGATGGAATAAGTTATTTGATGGTTCTTCTAACCGTTTTGCTTTTACCACTTTGTGTCCTTTGTTCTTGGAGTTATATTTCTGCGCGCATAAAAGAATTTCATTTTTGTCTGCTTTTAATGACTTCTGCTTGTATTGGCGTTTTTACCTCACTTGATATGATATTGTTTTATGTTTTTTGGGAAGTTATGTTAGTTCCCATGTATCTATTAATAGCTATTTGGGGTGGTCCTGACAGGCGCTATGCCTCCATAAAATTCTTTCTATATACTCTTTTTGGTAGTGTCTTTTTGTTAGTAGCGATTGTTGCTTATTGTAGTTATGGAGGAACTTTTTCCATCCCTGAGTTGATGGAAAAATCCTATCCAGCTAAGTTCCAATATTTTACTTTTATAGCTATGGCCCTGGCTTTTGCCATTAAGGTTCCTATGTTTCCATTTCATACTTGGTTACCTGCGGCTCATGTCGAGGCGCCTACAGCTGGTAGTGTAATTTTAGCCTCGGTTTTAATCAAAATGGGAGCCTATGGTTTTTTAAGATTTTGTTTGCCGTTGGCTCCTTTTGCCAGTGTTTATTTTGCCCCTTATATGATTGCCTTATCTATTATTTCAATCATATATGGGGGATTTGTAGCTTTGGGTCAGACAGATATAAAGAAGCTGATTGCTTATTCTTCTGTAGGGCATATGGGATTTGTTACGCTGGGCATATTCATGTTTAATATGCGTGGAGTGGAAGGTGCTGTTTTGCAGATGGTAAATCATGGTATTACCACAGGCGCCCTGTTCATGATGGTGGGTCTTATCTATGAAAGAAGTCATAGTAGAGAAATTGGTGATCATATGGGAGTGTCTAAGTTTCTCCCGGTGTTTTTAGGTTTTTGGGGCCTGTTTTCTTTTTCGTCTTTAGCTTTCCCAGGGACCAATAGTTTTGTTAGTGAGATAATGGTACTAGCGGGCGCTTTTCAAAACAATATGATCATAGGAGCATTAGCTATTCCGGGAGCTCTTTTAGCGGCTACTTATATGCTGCGTTTGTTACAGAAAATTGCTTGGGGGGAACCAAATCACGGAGCGGATTGGCAGGATTTAAATTTACGCGAATGGGTTTATTTAACTCCGCTGGCATTTTTGGTGTTATACATTGGTTTAGCTCCTACTATGCCGTTAAAAACCATTTCTGCTTCGGTAAATAATTTGTTGAATAAACACCATGCTTCTAAATATCCCAACGATGTTATAGATGATGAGAAGTTGTTTCGTATAACAAAAAATATGGAAAAACTTGATGGGGGTGCACAGTGAGTGCCATTTTTCCTTTTTTTTCAATATTATTGCCAGAATTGTTTCAGCTTATTATTGTAATAGCATTGTTTGCTCAAATTATACTTAAACCCAAAAATCTTACTTCAAAATGGCTTCCTTGGGCAGCCAGTGTAAATATTATTATTTCAATAATAGCGTTACCGATGCAAGGAGAGTTGTTCAATGATGTATACTTAATTGATGGATTATCCCAATTTTTCAAATTAGCGGTTAGTGTTGGTTTTTGGTTCGTGATTATAAATGGGCAAAAGCAAGCTACTTTAGAACGAGATAAAAAATTAGATTATTTTCTTCTTCTTACTATCAGTGCCTGGGGATTAATGCTTTTATCCAGTTCGGTGGAAATTATTACCTTGATAATTGCTTTAGAAATATCAAGTTACAGTCTATATGCCTTAGTTCCCATGCGAGTTGATTCTAAGCAGGCCGCGGAAGCCGGAGCTAAGTACATTTTGTTTGGAGCCGCGGCAACGGCACTATCGTTGTATGGTTTTTCTTATATTTTAGCAGAGCATCATACTAGCTATTTGAATGAATTAGTTTTAAAAGATTGGTCCTTCCAATCATCACCTGGAGCTGTTGTTGGACTTATTTTGTTTTTATTTAGTTTCTTCTATAAACTTGCTTTATTTCCATTTCATTTTTGGGCTCCTGATGTTTATCAAGGGACCTCAAATGAAACTGCTTCTTATGTTGCTACTCTTCCTAAATTGGGAGCCATTGTAATATTAATTCGATTTGCCGTCTTTTTAAAACCTGAGCTGGAAGTAACTACCTTGATAGCTGTCTTAGGAGCCATTTCGATGACTTATGGTAATCTTTCCGCTTTGGTGCAAAAGGATATGAAAAGGTTATTAGGTTATTCAGGGATTGCTCATGCCGGTTATATTACTTTAGGTTTAGTTGCTGGCAACGCTATGGGATTAGCTTCTTGCGCTTTTTATATCTTTGTTTACGTTATAATGAACTTGGCTTGTTTTTGGGTCATTTGCCATCTATCAAAGGATGGAAAAAATGTTAGTATCGAAGATATATCAGGTTTGTATAAACGTAGTCCGGTATTAGCCTTTGTTTTGGCGGTAGCTCTTTTTTCATTAGTGGGTCTTCCTCCTACTGCTGGCTTTATGGGTAAATTGTTTCTTTTTATGTCAGTATGGAATAAGGGGTATAATTGGTTGGTAGTTTTAGCTGCTGTTAATACGGCTATTTCTATTTATTACTATTTGAATATAGTGCGTCATGCATATACTCGTGAGGATGAAACAGTTATGAGAATGAAAGTCGGGGGACTTTTGTGGGGTGGTCTTTTGGCCGGGATAGTATTATTGCTGGGAATATTCCCTAATTTGTTATACCTATGGACCGTTAGAGCCGGACAACAATTACTTCCTTGAGATGTTATTTAGTGAGGGTAGATACCCTCTAAAGGAAGAGAATTATGAGTAAATATCTAGTTGTTTTAAACCAGGATAAATGTATAGGCTGTAGAGCTTGTGAAGTAATATGTAAAGTAAAAAATAAAGGCGCTTTAGGAAAATTATTTCAGACACCTCATGTCAAGATTGCAAATAAGATAGACATTGTTCATTATTTCATGCCTTGTTTTCATTGTGAGCAACCATGGTGCGTGGAGGCCTGTCCTGCTGGAGCCATGGTCAGAAACGAGGATGATGGAATGATAGTAATTCATGATGATAAGTGTCATGGATGTGTAGCATGTGTTACGGCTTGCCCTTGGGGAGTACCTCAAGTAGATGAGTCTAACGGGGCGGTTGTTAAATGTGATTTATGTATTGATTTAGTTAAGAAGGGTATTGAACCTGCTTGTGTGACCGTTTGTCCAACTAAAGCGCTAAGTTTTAAAATTTCTAATGATGATTCTGAACTGAGGCGAGCAGAATACAGTAAGAAAACAATTTTGAATCAACTAATGCAAGAGGATAAAAGTAAAAAAAAGAATGTACTAAAGCATAAAGATGAAAGCTAACCCAAAGGTAGGTATTAATTAAATGAACGGAAAAAATGGTCTGAATCGAATAAAAGGATTGAACGGAGTAGATGGAGTAGATAGCGTATATGGTCTTTGTGGAATGTGTAAAAATCAGTGTCCTATAGAGATAACCTTAGAGCGGGGTAAGGTAAGTTGGATATTTGGTAATCCACACGCTGGCGCTAATAAAGCGGTCTGTCCTTGTGGTGTAGCTGGAATTTCTTTATTAAACGATACGGAGAGACTTAGGGAGCCCTTGATTCGTAATGGAGAAAGGGGTTCTGGTAAATGGAGAAAAACTTCTTGGGATGAAGCATGTGAATATGTGGCTGAAAAATTAAAAAAGATAATACAAGATTTTGGACCTCAGAGTTGTTTGTTTGGTGACGGGGACATTACCAACGGGCATATTTCTAATACTTTTATGCAAGCTATTGGATCATGTAATTATTTTACTACTTCGCAGTTATATCGAGCATCAATTAATACAGCCGCTAAGTCTATATTGGGATATTCTTACGATGATTTAGGTATAGATTATACCAATACAAAACACATAGTCTTTTATGGGCGGAACTTTTTTGAAACTATTAATGTTAAGGATGTTAATGATTTATTTTCGGCTGTTGACAAGGGAGCTACTATTACTTGTATAGATCCTCGGGTTAGTATTACAGCTACAAAGTCTCATCAATATTTGTCTATTAAACCTGGAACAGATTTAGCGTTAAATAATGCGTTAATTAATTTGATCTTAAAGGAAGAATTATATGATCGGCAATTTGTAGATGATTGGGTGGTTGGTCTGGATGAATTAAAAGCATCGGTTGCCAAATGTACGGTTGAATGGGCAGCCAAAGAAACGGGTATCGACGCAAGTGAAATCAGGAAATTGGCTGTTGATATATCTAATAAAAAACCATCGGTGGTTTTTCATTATGGGAACAGAGGAGCGGGGTATCAAAACGAAGCTTATTTGCGTAGATCGATATTTATTTTAAATTGTTTGATGGGTGCTATTGAGGTTAAAGGTGGTATATATCTTAATAAAGAACCGTTGGTAGCTGGGTCGAAGAATTTGAGAAGGTTGGATGAGCAGAATTTTCCACCTCTTAAAGAGCAACGAAGGTTTTGTGGATGCAGTTCCAAAAGTGTTACTGAACTAAAACCTTATCTTCTGCCTGATGCCATATTGAATGAGAAACCATATCCCATTAAAGCTTTATTGGTGAAAAAGTTTAATCCTTTGTTATCCATACCTAATTATAATCATGTTTTGAAGGCCTTACAAAAATTAGAGTTGTTGGTAGCGATAGATATTAATATGTCTGAAACAGCTATATATGCCGATGTTATTTTACCGGAGTCTACTTATTTAGAAAGAATGAGTAGTGTAAAACAACAAAATGATTTAGTCCCTAAATTTTTATTGTCTCGCGCTGCTGTGGCTCCTTTACATAATACCCTATCTGGAGCCATGATTATAAAAAAATTAGCTGAAAAAATGGGAGTAGAAAAATACTTTCCATATCGAAATGAAGAAGAGTTAAATGAATATATGCTTGATCCAACTGGTTTTAGTTTGGATTCCTTTAATCAAACCGGAATGGTTGATTTAACTGAAAGGGGAATCTGGTGGGAACGATCGGAATTAAAATTTCCCACCGCTTCAGGAAAAATAGAATTTAAGTCTAGTTATTTGGAAAAATTGGATCATCCTTCTTTTATTGAATATCAATCGATTGAAGATCCTCCTAGTAAATCTTACCGGTTATTATTAGGTGGGTGTCCTGTTCATAATAATTCTTCAACTCAAAACAATGTTGTCTTGAATGAAATAATGTCAGAAAACATTTTATGGATACACCCTGAAGATGCTGCGGATAATGATATTTTAGATGGTGAAAAAGTAGAAGTAACTTCAGAAAACGCTTCAGAAGCGATAAGAACCTATATTACAGAAGGTATCCAAAGAGGATCAGTTTTTATGGTAAGGGGGTTTGGACGCAAGTCACCTTATCAAACTCGTAGCTTCAACAAAGGAGCTATGGGTGCGATTTTAGTGTCAAGTAATTCAGATAAAGTTGGCGGTAGTCCGGCTTGGTTTGAAACATTTGTAAAAGTGAGGAAGCTATGAGTAAACAACATTATCTTATGCAAGATCAGGGTTTATGTATAGGCTGCTTGAGTTGTCAATTACATTGTCGAGCTAATAAAAATCTTCCTGCAGGTCCAAAACCTGGGCAAATAGTTACTATTGGTCCCAAACATGTAGGGGGACAACCCAGGTCAGCGTACGTATTTATGGCATGTTTCCATTGTGATACTCCCTGGTGTGTTACGGCTTGTCCTACGGGAGCAATGGTTAAGCGAGAAGAAGATGGGTTAGTTTATGTGCAAGATGAATTGTGTGTTGGCTGTAAGGCATGTATTATAGGATGTCCTTTTGGAGCTGTGCAATGGAATCCGGTAAATCTTAAGGCAGTGAAATGTGATTTTTGTAAAGATAGAATTGATCAGGGAATGGAACCGGCCTGTGTGAGTAATTGTACTACCAAATGTCTTTCTTTTGGTAATTTAACTAATTTGGCCAAGGCAAAGCGCTTAATATCAGAGGAAGATTTGCGTGAGTATGAGCCAAATACATCGCCTTAGAGTGGTGGATAGTTAAGATTTGGATACATCGCTTAAGCTTTGTTAGTTCTTTAGGTTACTTAGTTAGACCTAAGGTGACTAATACTAAAAGGTATGAAAGGAGTTTTCTTATGTCTGATAATTGCTGTGGGTCATGTCATACGGAAGTTGATTTTCAAGTAATTGAAAATATTATAAATAATGAATATCAGGGAGATAAAGAAAACCTGGTTATGATATTGCAAGCTCTTCAGAAAGAGTATAATTATCTGCCTAAGGTTGCCCTACAATACATAGCCACCAAACTTATGGTACCACTTGCTCAGGTTTATGAAGTTGCTACTTTCTATGCGTCTTTTAGTTTAAAGCCCAAGGGAAAACATATAATTCAGGTTTGTACAGGCACAGCATGTCATTTAAAAGGCAGTGAACATGTGGTGAAAGACATATGCGATAAACTAGACATTCAACCCGGAGATACTACTCAGGACGGTAACTTCACAGTTGAAACCGTCAATTGTGTGGGTGCATGTGCCTTGGCGATGGTAGCAATTGTTGATGAAAAATATCATGCTGATACTAGTACTCAGGATCTTTCCAAGGTTATTGAATCGATTCCTTGATTTAACACTACATTTTTCTTTTCTAAAAAATCTTTGTAAACAAAATAGTTATTTAACACATATAATTGTCGTTTTATCAAATATAATTTGACAGCATATGTAATTAGGTCTAAAACAATATGGACACATCCTGTCTTAGCTGTCTTTTTGATGGTTGGTCAACCAGGATCAAATTAACATCTTAAGCTTCAGAAAAAAGGCCCATCATGAAGAAAATTATATTTACATTTCTTATATTTTTTGTGCTGCTTTTATTAAGCGGATACAGCTGTATAATGAATGATAATAGGTTGATTTTAAATAATTCTTCAACACTACAACCTAGCGTTTTGGCAAAGCAACTTGAGAAGATCATTGAAGGTCAGCAACCCTTTGCCAATCAAGTTAGCAGTCTGCAAATAGCTCTAGAAAACGGAAACGTGCGAAAAGCCTTAACCATTTTAGCCTATTACAAGATATGGCCCATTTCCTACGATAATTCACTAGACAAAGTTTTAATAACATATTTACGAAGTCGCAATACTTTACCAGTATTACGAGATGAAATTGTCTTTTTATATTCAGTACTAGTAGACAAAGATCGTGCATGGGGTGATGAGATCAGCAAAATAGCATCGTCATTAGCTGTAAGTGATAGTGTAAGAAACTGGCTACTTTGGCGCTATAACCAACTTCCAATGACACCTAACCAAAATATGCCTATCTTAGAAAAAGAATATTATGAAACCTTCTTACGGATAGATTTCAAGAAATATTCAACTGATCACCCTCAGACCGTTCAGTATGTCCTTCGGAGAGCTGAAAGTTTTTTAGCGGCTAGTGAGACGTCACAGTTAGATTTAGCTGGAATGATTGAAACCCTAAAAATGGCTAATCTTCTTAGGACCATTGTATATGATGATCAATTGAGTCCTTATATTTCGGGATTGGATCAGTGTTCAACTGATTGTGATTTAACCAATCAATTTCGTTTTGCTGATAAAAAAACCAGAAAAATACTGCAACCTCAAAATTGGAGACCTGTAGTTCAATTGTTTCGCAGATATAGTAAGATTGTTAATCATCCTCAATATACTAAATGGCGAACATATTTCCAAGATCCAACAAATACAACTGTATTAAGTAGTTTCGTACCACCGCACCTTTTTAATGACCCACTTTTCAGTAGGTACTTTGATCTTGGTGAGGGTATCTTAAAACCAAATTTGTATTCACTCACAAAGGATAATACTTTGGAGGATGTGATGTGCGGATGGACCAAAACTTATAAATCGGTACATTCACAATCTCAGTTTCCCCTTTTAGTTTTTATGTCAGTTGCGGCTGAGGATACTGTTCATCATCCAGCGGGTCGGATTCGATTGTCAATTACTACTTATAAACATAATTATATGCAACATGTGTATAACCATCTAAGAGGGATCAACCATTTTTTGGTTAATCAAGAGTTTCCCAAAATGGATTTCTGTCCTTCAGATTCTGTAGCTTCAGATTTAATACCAAATTATGAGTACGGTTTTGCTCATTATTTTGGTTGTAGTTCAATTATCGAAGAGTGTCCAGCAGCTGAAGCTATTTATACACCTGTTTTAAACATGCTTGATAGTAAGTTGTCACAAGTACAACGCAAGCCTAAGTCCAGGTTACATGTAATAGATATTGTAAGAGATGGAGATGTTTGGAGCTTACTTTGGTTAATTATTCAAGATCCTCAAATGTACCATGCGGCTAAGGAGAGATTCCCAAAATTGCGATCTAAACTTTACTGGCTCTATCAACATTTTACATCATATTTAGGTAGTGATCTTGTTTATGAATTTGATTTGTGGAAACTTAATTCAATCATCAATTGGGCAATATGTCGACATGAGATTCCTTTCTTGGAGGAAGAAACAGAAGATGAATATTATGGTTTTTTTCAAAGGTTAGCTCTGTCCCATTTCATGACCACTGCATATATTTGGCCTGAAACTAAAAAGTCAGATTATGAATTTAATATCTTCTTTCAAAGGATACACGCTCATTACGCGGAGTGCCCCAGTGGTGACGAAATTGTTTATGACGAGATGGGTCGAAGTATAGGTGATTATATAAATATCAGACTTTAAAACTTGAAGGACCAAAGATGTTAAAAAGAATTTTAATCGTATTATTTATTTGGATCAATGCCAACAATTGTGGAATCAAACAAAAGGCAGAGATAAATCAATGGGAGAGCATTGAAACACAATATGCAGCTATCAATGGTGTTTTAGAAAGTATTGGAAGAGAAAATAATTCTACTGTTTTAGAATTTATCCCTACTGTTAGACTTAAATTGGAAAGAGTTGATTCCTTTTTAAGTAAAATCAATGGTTCAGGTCCAAAACAATCTAATAGTTACCGCTTGCGAGCCAGAAAAGAGCTGCAATTTATTGTAAGTGTCTATAGGAAGGATTACGATGCCGCTTTAGCGGAAAATTGTGCTGGTAAGAAGGTTAGATTACAACCACTAGAACGAGCATTGTGTGAAGAACTATATCGTATTAAGCGTATTCAAGAAACCGGAGATATATTATTTGAAAAAGGAATAAACGGTGGCAAGATTGATGTTCAGCAGCAAGATACCTTTCGTCAAATTGTTTTTGTATTATTGGACCGGCTGGCTTTTTATGAAAATATGGTTGCTGATAAAATAGGATTTCTTGATCATAATCAGATCCCTAAGATGCCCAATGTAGTGGCTTTACCCTATTATGCTATGGTAGGCAGACCCAAGGTATTTTTAGATCCCTTGACCGAAAGTTTTTATGCTTATAAGGGGAGTCTGAAGCAATTAAGTCAAGCCGTTTACGATGATTTGGCAGTTGATTTAGGTAATGAAGATTCGCAATATAACATTACCAGGCAGGATGATGAAGCTGCTAATAGAGTTAGAGATGTAGACAATCGTATTGCGGCTCAGGACAAAACAATTTCCGGTCAAATTATGGAGGGTGATGATAGCTCTGGTCTCGCAAGGACCAATGATGATAATCAACCAGATGCATTTAATGTTACTCAAATCTTAACTGATGAAATAGCAGCTCTTACCAACGATAAAAGAACCAAAGAAAACTTTCTTAATGAAAAAATGATATCAATTTTAAGAAAAGCCGCTGAAGATGAGAGTGATAAGTTTAAAGCTGTTGTTTATAATTTTAATCGTAGGACTATTGAAGTAAAACCGCAGAATACCTTGGAAGAAAATCAATCTCTTAATTTATTTGATGCTAGAGGAGTTCCTTTTAATGGGCTTCTTTATTGATAGTAATGAGTTTGTTAGTAGTTTTAATTCCTTAGCTGTTGATTCAGGTAGCCTTCTAAAAGATACTTTAAATATTTTTAAAACATTATTAGCCAAGAAGTTTACGGATATTAATGTTCGACAATCGTTATTAGAATGGATTCGTCCAATCTTAGAAATTAAGGTTAGTATTAGGATTACTACGCGAATTATTGAGCAAAAAGAGAATGAGAAAAAACGAATTATTCATATGGCAGAGCTGGCTCAATTAGAAAAGGAAAGACTCAGATCATTAAAAGGATATTACAACGAAGTTTTAACTAAATTAAGTGCTTATAAAACACGACGTGATAAAATAAATGCTCTCATCAAAAATATTAGTACCCAGCGGGTTAAATTGGCTCAAGACAGCGTTTATATAAAAAAGATCAATTTGGATTATTGGTGGGATGTTTACCAACGTTCATTATTATATCATTCACATAAATTACCACCAGAAAATATGATGATGACCCCTCAATCTTTTCAAGATAAACTAAGTTCGTTAGTTCAAGAAGTCAGACTTAAGAGTACTGCAAAAAGAGGGCATGAAACAGATGAAAAAAGGTGGCAGAGAATTGCTCAAGAACTCGATGATCATTTTACCCAGAGAGAAAATCCAGCTATGTTCATCGAAAAGTACCTTGATCAAGAAAAAAATCGATGGTTCATGAGAGATATAACCTCTCAAACAGAGCCAATACATTGCTTTATCGACCTTATGCCGTTTAATAGAAAGATGGTCAAAAGCGATTTAATTCCAGTAGAAAAAAGAGCCAACTTATATTGGCAAGAGAAGCCGGCTCCAGCTGTTTATCAAATAAGGTTTAACCTGGATCCTATAAAATCAGTGTTAACAAAAAGTGGTGGCGTAGTCGGGTATCAAGAATATTATGATAGAACATTGACGATAGATCCTGATGACAATCCATACCTGTACTGTGATAATCAATATCAGACAAGATCATTTACTTTTCGCGATAAAATTTACTCAGTGGCTCTAACCGCAGAATTAGCAGATGGTAGTAGTAGTATTAAGAGTTCTCCGAACTTTTATCTCACTAAATCAAGAACCATGTTTGCTTACAATAACCCAGATAGCGGTAGTTCAAAACGCCTCTGGAGACAAATTAGTCGATTTAGTTTGAATACTAGGTTTAATGAGTACAATGACAATCCGTTTCAAATGTTGATAACTCCACAATTTAAGTCGGATATTGGTGAATGTTTCAATGATAGTAAAGACCGTTTAACTTTTACGACGGATACTTGTAAAGCTAAAATACTTAGAAAAACCGAACGTGACGCAACTAATCCCTATAACCCAGAGTATGTGACTCGTTTTTATCAATCTCTAGTTGGAGGTGATTACACAATACTTATACCTGCTCATCAATCATTCTTAGAGCAGTTAGTAGGATTAAAATTACATTTCTATATTTCTGTTACCACCGCCAAGTAAGGAAAGTTTTTTAATGGCTAAGAGAATTAGTTTAATAATACTATCAATTTTTATCTTATTTACTTTATTTCCCTTATTTCCTTTGGTTACTGAAGCTGCGCGATTAGTAAATACTCCTCAACATGGTCTTGATCCAGCACAAATATCTTTACCGAAAAAACAAGGTACATTGTTAAATATTCGTGGTGAGACTAACGTTAGTGGTAATAGTGGTGAACTAAAGTACCACTATCCCATACCCATCCCTAAATGGCGCGGATTATATAAAAGTCTGGAATTGGTATACAGTTCCATGACTGGAAATACCGTATATGGATATGGATTTTCGCTTACTGTACCTAGAATTATTCGTAGTAAGAGATTCGGTGTGCCAACCGCCTCATCTCCTATTGAGAGTGTAGACGGCGAGTTAGTCAAAGTGGGAGAATTAGATGGAAATGCTGTCTATCTAGCCCGAATAGAACAGAATTTTACTCGTTATTTAATTAAAAATGACATTATTACTGCCCAGACTAAAGATGGTTTTACCTACATTTATGGAAAATCTGAATCTAGTAAAGAAGGAAAAGACAGAATTACAGTTACGTGGAACTTAAGTCAAATTATTGATGACTTTGGTAATCAGGTTATTTTTACCTATCATCTGCAAAACGGGGTGTCAGAAATTCAAGAAATCTCTTTTGTAGAGCAAAATGGAGAATTGACCTATAAAATTAAGTTTGACTATCAAATACGTAATGATGATTGGATTTCTTATAGAAATGGATTTTTACAACATTATAAACATCGATTAACTACAATTACCGGTTTTTGGCACCAAAGCCGGATGTTTAAGGTCCTACTTACTTATCAAGAAGCAGGTATTAGTAATCGTTCATTATTAACCAAAATACAACGTTTTGGAAACAGTGATCTCGATTACGTGCCGCCATTGCACTTTAGTTATAGTAATCAGGAAATTTCTTCTTTTGAATTGACTTATCAGCAAAAGATTAATCTGGCAATGAATGGAAAATCTGCCCGATGGATTGATTATAACGGTGATGGCTTGGCTGATCTCTTGGGTCGCAGCAGTGATGATACCTGGGTATATTGGCCCAATTTAGGATTGAATCAAGGTCTTGGAGATCCGGTTCTCCTAAAAAATCAGCGGTTTGTTTTGCGACAGTACCAGGAGTCCTTGGTAGATTTTAATGGAGATCGTCTGGTTGATTATGTAAGGCCGTCTGGAGCATCTAGAAGAATAGATGAAAAGGGAATTAAGGTTCACCTAAATAATCGTTACAATAATTTTCAATGGGATGTATCACCTACTTTTGTTGCTGGAATTAATCATTCTAATCTTAGCAGTCCTAAAGTTGGAACGTGGGTCGATTTAAACGCGGATAGTAGAGTGGACTACGTTAAGTATGGAATTGGTAAATTAACCATTATTCCTAATCGATCCTACTTTGAAGAACTGTCCTTTGGGGATCCAATTAGATCAAGAGGTAAACAATTACCTAGAGCGTTTGGTAACCCAACTTCGAGAAGACATGTTTGGAGTGATATCAATGGTGATGGGTTACCTGATATTGGATATCATGACAGGTTCAAACGCAGGTTTGTTTTTAATTTAAACATTGGTGATTTTAGTTTTGGCGAAACTCGTTATTTAAAACTTTCTGGTAATTATGCTTTTGCGCATTTTCAGTTAATGGATATTAATGGTGATGGCCTTCCCGATGTTTTTGCCTGGAAACCAATATCTGGTTTGGGATTGATATATCTTAATAATGGTAAAGATTTTGAGTTGACCCAAACCATTTTAAGAAATGATGCCCTAAAGTACAATCCGCTGATTGCTTTCGGAGACTTTAACGGAAATGGCTCCAACGATATTTTAGTCTTATCACTAAAAAAAGTATATTATTACGATCCATATATAACACATGAAGTAAAACAACCCTTTTTACTCCAAAGAGTCTTTTCGGATGATGGTCAAGAAAATCTTTATAGCTACAGCTCTTCTGTTGACAGCTATGATCCTGCAGATATGCAAAACAGGATGCCCATAACTCACCATATTATTGAGGAGATCAAACAAAAGGCAGTTACCACGGGAATAAAAGGTGAGATAAAATATAGAAAGACCCATCATGAATCATTTGCCTTTGCTAAAGGGTATTATGATCATCAAAGAAATACTTTTTTGGGCTATGAACTGGTTGTTAATGATCGGTTCCATACGGCTGAAGATGATTTTGATACAAGAACAGATAAAGGAACCCGCATTGAAACTACTTATTATACATACGCAAATGGATCAAATAACATACAAACTACAGCAAAAGGGCTGTTGAGAGGGCTGTTAAGAGGACTGGTTAAAAAACGTATTTATCGACGTTTATCTGATTTAAAAACCAAACCTGAACGATTCTTCCGTATGGAAGAAACACCACATGGAGTGAAGCTTTTAGACAATGATCCTTTATCTAATGGTCCTTTAACCAATGATACCGGGCATTTTTGGCCCTATATTATTAAGAATAAGGTAACTCGAATTGATGTTAATGGTCGAAGTCAAGTATCTTTAAATAGCTATCATACTGAATTTTTTGAAGATCTACAGGTGCCAAAGGTTCAGCAAGAAATACATCATAATGCTGATTTAACTATCTATAGGCGAATAAGAACCACCTATTTGAAACCTGATCAGCAAAACTGGAGAGTTTTACTGCCTGAAAGTATTGTAGTTTATGGAGAGGATGAGAGTAATGAGAGTGATGAGAGTAGGGGTAAGATCCTGCAAGGACAAAGTTATACATATTACAATAATACTTCCCGAATCGAGTCAGTAGCGCGTTATCTTAAACAAAGATGGCAAACTTTTAGGACTTTTCAATTTGATGAGTATGGAAATGTTTTTGTGATAACTAGCGCCAATGGTCATTCTACCCGAATTGACTATGAAGATGACGGACATTTTATGCCCACCTCCGTGACAACCTGGCCCCAGAATAAAAAAGCATTACCACTAAAAAAACATTTTCAATATGATCATTTGGCTGGTGAAAAAATAAAACGGTATCAAGATGAAAACGGTTTTGAATATCATTTAGAGTATGATGGACTGGGTCGATTGAATAGTTGGCGAAATCCTCAAGGTGGTGAATATCGTTATACTTATGAGTGGGGTAAATATAACTGGGAAAGTGAAGATATTTTAAGTCTGACTAATATTCAAAGCAGTACTGTGGGTATTGCTGTTAAAACGGTTACTTTTTATGACGGTCTAGGAAGAGATTTAGGAACAATTTTTGTCAATGACACGGGATCTAATGTATTACAAAAGTTGCAAGTATATAATTTGGCAGGTAATGTTACTATTAAATCTAATCCGCAACAACTAGATCAATCAAGCTTAATAGGAGCAAAACTTAATCCGGAGCTTTTTCATCGTTTTGCTTTTGATGAGCAGGGACGACGTATCTGGCATATGCTGCCAAATGCTGATTGCCGGCAATTAGATTGTGTAGTTCAAGGAACCAAAGGTATAAATACATGGGAACATACTCTTAATACAATATATTTTAGTAATGCTGAGGGAGAAGTTCGCCAAACCTCTTTTGATCATTTTAATCGTGTAAAAAGTATAATAGAAACTAATTCTGCCAGGAATGTCGCGCAAGAAGTAGAAATTTCGGTTGAGTATGATAAGTTGAATAACATTTCTTTGATGAGGTTGCCGGGAGTTATTCGTCAATTTAAATATGATGAAGTTGGCCGATTGATTCAAGTTAATAGTCCTGAAGTGGGAGAAATTAAGTGGCACTATAAGCCGACAGATGAACTTTTTGCGGTTCAATATTTTGCAAGGCCCAGTGATAAAGCGTTTGATTCAAATAAGGTGTATGAGTCAAATAAAGTGTCTAACATGATGTATGCCTATGACAAGCTAGGTAGAGTTGTTGAGCAGCGTGTTTCAAAAGGGCGGTCACTAGTTTGGGATAAAGGTAGATCTGTTTATCAATACCGTTATGATGATGCTGTAAGTCCATTAAAATATCAAACCAATTTAAAAGGACGTTTGTCAGAGTTAAATATAATAGGAGAAGGGCTTTATAGATATGGTTATGATTCGTTAGGAAATTTGCGGATGGAATCTTTGCTGCAAGATAACACAGACATCACCATGCATTTTGCTTATGATCATTTGAGCCGCTTAACCAAGGTCACCTATCCCGATAAAGAAATTGTTTCATATAACTATTCGCCTCAGTCTGGACTGTTACGACAAGTAGAGAGAATCGCTGATCAAATTAACTATGATTCCTTAATGCGAGTAGAATCAATTCGGTCCCAAGAGGGTTTTAGTTTAACTAATGTCTATACTCCGATAACAAATCAAATAGAAGAGCGTAATTACAATAGTCCTACGGGTATGGTTGTTGGTTATCAATATCAATATGATCATCAAAAACGTTTTAATGAAATTAGTTACCATGGTTTGGGACAAATACAATTTAAAGTTCCGCATAAAGATATTCATTATGATGCTCGTGGACAGTTATTATCTGTTAATAACCAGCTCTATCAATATCGTAATAATGGTGATTTCCTGGGTCAAGTTGCTTTACCCAAGGATGCCTGGGGTAGAGTTATTCAAGGTCCGGATTATCAAATTAAATGGAACGAGGAAAATCGCGTTGTTGAATTAACCGCTGGTGGACAAAAGTTACAATTTGCTTATAAACCGGATGGTAGTAGATTAAGTAAAACAGTAGGTAATAATAAAACGACTTATTTTAACCCTTATCTTCATTACGATCACCAACAACAGTCTTTTACTAAATACTATTTGATAGGAGGCAAACGCTGGGCCCGAAGGAAAGATAGTGAGTCTTTAAAATATTTTGTTCGTGATCACCTTGGTTCTATTCAAGCCTTGGTTGACTCTAATGGTCAAGTAAGCAGCAGGTACTATTATGATTCTTATGGTGCATCCACTGGTACAGGTGCTACAGGTATTGGTACTGGTACTGGTACTGGTGTTGGTATTGGTATTGGAAACACCAATGCTCAAGATTCAGTGTTTGGTTTTACCGGCTCGTTTTTTGATAGTGAATCTGGCCTAAATCAGATGGGAGTTAGGTATTATGATCCCCGTTTGGGACGGTTCTTAAGTCCAGATTTATATATGCTGCAAAATCCAGAAAAAGTATTGGGGTCGCCAATTGAGGGGAATTTATATTCTTATGCTAAGAATGATCCGGTTAATTATGTTGATCCGAGTGGGCAATTTGCTTGTGGTGGGTTATGTATTTTAGGTGTAGCTAGTGCTGCTTATACAGTTTATAGTGAATACAAATTACATCAATATAGTAAAGTGGCTGCAAAGTGGGATGTTTCTTCTGGGAGACCTGAACCAGGGATAGTTTCTGATCCGGTGGGGGAAACTTTAGTCGGAATGTTTGTTGGTAAAGCGGCTGGGAGTGTTGGGAAGAGTGTTGCTAATAAATTAAGTTCGCCTAAGTCGATACCGATGGGAGAAGCGCATAATGCTGCTAGTTATCAAAAGTTTAAGATGCAACTGACGGCAGAAGAAATAAGTGCGGGACATGCTTTTGAAAAGCATGTTATTCAAAGAAGTGAATTCCCTGGAATTACTACAAGGAAACAATTTAGCGATCATATTGAGAATGTTTTAAAGAGCCCTACACATTCAAAGAAATTAGGTGGTGGTAGATCTGCTGCCTATAGCGAAACTAGTAATACTGTTGTTATTAAAAACCCAAAAACACCTGATGGAGGGACTGCTTTTAAACCTGAGACTGGAGTAGACTACTTTAATAAGGCTTTAAATTAGGGAGATAATTATGGCTTTTGCACACTGTGATGAGAATGAAAAGAATATTATTAAAAAGTGTCTAGAGGCAGGGGTGAAAGGACCTTTTTTTGAAGATTGGGAATTTTCTTCGTTAATTGGTGTCGAAAGAAAAAAGGTGGAAGAGATCCTACTCCGATGGCCAAATGTCTACGAAAATGATGAGATGGAAAAATTAGCAATTAATAACTTGATTGGCAACTTGCTAGGTTATCCACATGGTATGAAGGAAGAATTGATTGAAATACTTTCCTGTTCTTTGGAAGATCTAAAAATCGTTTTTGAGAAATGGAAAAAGCCATAAAAAGCCCTTTATGGTTAATTTTGTTGACTTTGACAATCTCCAATCTCTAGGGAAGATGCTCTGTTCTTAAAAGTCTTTTCACATACGATGCTAATATACGCATTTTTTCCATCACTTTTCTCTTTATTTTGATTTTTCTTATCTTTTTAAATGAAGAATGTATCTTTGATATGACTCTACAAACTTTATCTTTGGGTACATTCTTACCGAAAACATAAAAGCATTTTCGTGCAACAGAGATAGAATCATAAATATCATCATATTCTTTATGGATTGCTAATTCGATATCATCCAGCCTTGTTAATCCTTCTTTTAAGAACTGTTTTTCCCACCATGAAGAATGTGCATTAATAAGATGTCCGTTAATAGGGTATCCTTTCTCATCACAATGAATTGTTTGAAAACATTTACCATCCGTCACATCTTTATGCCAGGAAAGAAAATGTATAGGAAAGATTGTGCCAAAATTGCGATCAAAACCATATGCTGGGATATTCGCAAAACAAAGACCACCTTCTTCAAGCAAAGTGGAAATTTTTTCAATATACATATGTAATTTGTTTGGGTTAAAATGCTCAAAAATATCTAATCCAAAAATCAGATCGAACCGTTTATCGGTTTTGAACGTAAGTAAATCTTCCTTTATAATACTCGTTCTGATATTAGGAAAGGCATTTTTAATATTAAAAGAACTAATGTCTAAACCGATCCCCTTTTTGCCCAAAGAAAAAAGACCCTGCATGGTTCCGCCATTACCACATCCTAGTTCTAAATATTGTTTATCTGTAAAAGAAGACAAAAGTCCTGACATTAACCTTTTATCATCATCAAACTTAAGAGTCCAGGCTATCTGATTTTCATAAAAACCATTATCTAGGATTTTCTTTTCTAACCAATTAAAATCAGATTCGTCTTCTATTTGAAACACGGCAGCTTGTAGGTTAGGTTCGCGTAAATCCTGTAATCCTATATATTTTTCAGGTTTTAAATCAAATATAGATGGCAAAGCTCCCATAGTGTTTAGATATAATAAAAAAATAACTAAATCAATTGTATGTTTTTACAAGTGTAATAAACAATGTTTTGGTTGTATATTACTGATATCAATCCTAAAAACCTAAAATAAAAAATGATTGTATATTAGTACAAGATATAGTAACTCTTTCAAGAAGCTATTTATAAAGAAAGCAAAGGAGTCATTGATATGAAGAAAAACTAAACTGAATGTTACATGACAGATGGTAATATACCAATAAACTTTCCGCTATTCAACCCGGTGGTTAAGTTTTATGACCCTTTAAACCTTCTTTATATGTTATTCTCACTCATTAAAAAATTTAGGATAGGTGAAATCAATGTTAAGAAATGTAACTTGTGAAGAAATTGTACAATGCTTTGATGATAAACAACTTGATGATGAAGAAAAGGCGTATTTAGATTATCATTGCCTTCGATTAAAGGCAGTTACAAACCTAATAATTGATCTAATAACAGGTTTTCAAAATAATGGGATAAATAAGGTTAAAGTTCTCGATATTGGTCCTCATTTTTTAACTGCAGTCATAAAGTGTGTCTGTGACTCTCATATTTTACTTGATACTCTTGGTTATAAGTATGAACATATAGTGCCTTTAGATCAAATTAATCAACACATTCAATATGACCTAAATCAGTCACAGAACGAAAAACTTTGGGTAAAATCAACAGAAAAATATGATATTATTGTCTTTGCGGAAGTAATTGAGCATTTATATGTTGCCCCTCAACTCGTGTTAAAGCACCTAAGGACCTTGTTATCGCATAAAGGTAAAATAGTAATTCAAACACCCAATGCTGTAGCTATAAGAAAACGCTTAAATATGTTTAAGGGAATAAATCCGTTTGAAATGATACGTGAAAGCTATGAAAATCCAGGCCATTTTAGAGAATATACTTTAAATGAGTTAAATGAGTTAAATGAGTTATGTCAGCTTGCAGGTTTAAAGATCTCTTATACAAAGTACGAGGATTACTGGCCAGAGAGTGGCTTTTTACGTTTATTAGAAAAAAGAACCCCAAGTTTTAGAAATGGTATTACGATTGTGTGTGAAGGGATATGAAAAAGACTTAATTTTGATTTTTGACTTTGAAATAACATCAAATAATACTGGTAAAACAAAATTAAGAATACAATTGCTTTACAAGCTGCTTAAGTATTGGTTAAAGAAGAACTTAGTAATATGAAGGGGGGAAAATGAAGTATTTTTTATTGTTGATCTTGTCATTTAATTTAGAGTTATTTGCTGGAGAAAAAGAATTAAAAACGATTATTGCACTACAACAAGCTAAAATTATTCTTTTGCAAGAACGGCTTGATAAAGTTGAAAAAATGTTGGCCTATAAAGGTGAGGCTATAATAGAAAATGGTAAGTGGAAAGGCGATCCTACAGGTTTAAGAGGACCCGCTGGTAAAGATGGTAAGAATGGTGTAAATGGAAAAGATGGAAAGAATGGGAGACACGGTAGGGATGGAAAGAATGGCATAGATGGTAAAGATGGTAAGAATGGGAGGGACGGTATAGGTAAAGATGGAAACGACGCAAACATATGCGGAAAGGGATTTGGAATACAAAGTGTAGCAACTAGGAAATGGCTTTTTATGGACCATGTGTATAATGTAAAAGGTAGTGGTAAAGGTCCTGCTAATAATAACAACTATTCTAGGTGGGAGTTTAAGTGTTATTAGAAAAGAAATTATATTGAACAATAATTCAAAGTATATAGACCTTATGTTTAAAGGTGTACTCATATTGATATTCACAACAACTTCTCCTTTGTTCTTTATCGTTTGAGGCCGAGGATGAAGTTCCTTTGAGATTTTGAAATAATAAATCCATTTCTTTGTATAGAATAGAAAAACAAATTGACGAATTAAGAGCCAAAAGAGATAAAGGTAAATGAAATAGTATTCTAATAGAAGGAAATCAATATGTGTATTACAGATCAGAGTACAGCCTTTAAAAGTAAAAGTTTAGCTTTTAAAAAAATTGATGATGTGGAGAAATATCGTCAAAATCTGAATGCTCAAAAAAATGATTCCGATCCGGTTGTTTTGGTCTGTTGTGGGACAGCTTGTAGAGCTAACGGTAGTATGGATGTGGTGGATGCTTTGAAGAAAGCAATGGATAAGCATGGAGTGTCGGGAACGGTAATTCCGCAAATTAAAGAAACTGGCTGTCATGGTTTTTGTTCAAGAGGTTCTCTATTGGTAATCAAACCTCAGAATATTTTCTATGGTAAGGTAAAACCTAAAGATGCTGAACAGATTGTTACTGAAACGATATTAAAGGGAGAGGTTGTAAAGAAACTACTATATAAGGATCCCAACACTAAAAAGACATCTACTACAGTTGATGAAATTCCTTTTTATAATCAGCAAGAGAGAATTGTTTTAGGTAGAATGGGTACGATAGATCCATTTGATATTAATGATGCTTTAAGGGAGGGGGCGTATCAAGGACTTGTTAAGGCTCTTTCAAAAATGGAGCCACAGCAAGTTATTGAAGAAGTGAAAACTTCCGTTATTCGTGGTCGTGGTGGAGCTGGTTTTCCCGCAGGTGTTAAGTGGGCCACTTGTGCTAAATATGATGGCCCGCGATATGTAATTTGTAATGCTGACGAAGGAGATCCCGGTGCGTTCATGGATGGTTATATTTTAGAGGGAGATCCTCATAGTGTATTAGAGGGAATGATAATAGCTGCTTATGCTATTGGTAGTAGTGAAGGTTATATGTATGTGAGATTTGAGTATCCATTGGCAGTACGGACCCTGAAAAAAGCTGTTGAGCAAGCCAGAGAATTTGGCCTGCTAGGAGAAAATATTTTGGGTTCTGGGTTGAATTTTGATATCAAGATTTCTACCGGAGCGGGAGCCTTTGTTTGTGGGGAGTCAACTGCCTTAATGGCATCGCTTGAAGGAAGGGTTGGTCGTCCCAGGGCCAAATATATTCGATCAGTTGAAAAAGGTTTCCGTGGAAGTCCTTCTAATTTAAATAA
>CAZJDM010000060.1:0-23438 GCA_964544765.1 uncultured bacterium | reverse complement strand
AAAAATGGCTGCTAATATACAAAGTAAAAAGGAGGCTGAACATATTATTGAATATTCCGAAAAAAGAAATTCAACCGGTAGTTGATCTACATGGTAAACCCCGGAAGGCAAAGGAATAAATTTATATTTATCTAACAAAATCAAAAAAAGGATTCCTATTGTAAATCCAACCGTGGTTCCCAAAAACCCGATAACCCCCCCCTCGATGATAAATAACCGGGCTATGGCTCGTTTAGAGGCTCCCAAGGCCTTTAAAACAGAGATCGATGCTGTTTTCTCTATTACCATCAGATAAATTGTCGTAACGATACTAAAGGAAGAAACTAAAACCGTAATAAGCAATATAAGAGCCATGGCAAACTTTTCCATGCTTAAAGCTGAAAACAATGCGCTATTTCGCTCTTGCCAATCCCGGATCTCATATTTTGACTCACTATTTAAAGCTTCTTTCAATTTTGATACTTAATTGTTGCATACTAACAAAACTATAGGTCGAATCAATATGAAAAAGTTCTGTGGAAAAAATACCCACTACAATGAAACTTATTGATTTAGGAGCTAACCCTAAAGGCCCCTCATATTCTGTAGGAGAGATTAGATTAACTATATCCCCTATTCCAATTACCAAATCCTCAGCCAAACGCTCCCCTAAAATAATTCCTTGAAGTTCACCCTTATCAGAATCTAATAAATTTATATCTCCTTCTATAATTTTATTTGGTATATCACTAACTTTAGACCAGGAAGAAAGATCGACGCCAAGGGTCTCAGTAGCTGTAAGTCTTTTTTGACTTTCCAGCACCATCTCTGCTCCTATGAAAGGATACCCTCCTTTCACTGTTCTTGTAGGTAATACTTCAGTAATCTTTTCAACTAACTGATCCGCATTATCCAACCAAGCCGGAGGAGGGGCAGAAACGGTTATATGAGGCTCAGCTAATAACATTTTATTTTTAAGATCTTCCTCGAACCCCCCCATTACCGATAACACGACAATCATTGCAAAAACACCTAAGGCTACTCCAAAAACAGAAAGCAGAGTAATAAAGGAAAGAAAAAAGGTTTTTTTTGCTGATGTAATATATCGAAGAGATACAAACAACTCAAAGCTATACTTAGCAACAATCCTTCGAAAAAAAATCATCCCCCCTTATTTATTCACAAACACTAATTTTCCAAACAAAGACACTATATTAAATAGCGTTAGTGGTCAATGAACAATTCGTAGGTGAGAATTTTTTGGTGGCTTTGGACCCTTAGGGGGTTTACGAAAAGAAAATAATTTTGTTAAATCCCATCTACGCGCAATATTATGCCTAGCTATTAAAAATCCCCAACCTATCGCCGATAACTCACCAAGTGAAGCAAACATTCCCGCATTTAATCTGCTTATAGCAATAAAGACATCAATAGCTAAAAATAAAATAACCAAATGTTTTACTTTGAAGGGAGGAATCAATATATAATGCCAAAATTCTAGCCCCCAAAGTATGATAATAACTGTACGAAAAGTATGAGTTAAATCTAAAGAATTAAAATGATAGATCCAAGCATGTTTGTTACCTAATCCCAAATACACACATAAAAATAAAAATATATAAAAACCCATGGAAAATATCGATTGCCAAGCAATAACATTGAAAAAATGGCGATCTCCATGTTGACGATTATATTGCAAACCAAAGAAAATAAGAATTATAAGCAAGGATAAAATACTAATAAAATTATATACTACAAAACTACCTGTTAAAACCTGAAACAAGTAAAATTTTTCCAATAATAAGCGTGGATTAAAAGCAATATAGTAATTCAAATTTATATTAAACAAAATTTGACATGCTACCTGAAGCAAATAAACAGTAATAATAAGACCTGTGTACCACTTTATCATTTGAGGGATCGAACCAAAAAAAGACCCTGGGCCATTAAAAGAACGAAAAAGAGATGGTCCACTCATGCATGCCCCTTATTTATCACAGATCCTTAAAACTAAAGGTTCTCATCGTTTAAAAAACTTGCAAATAGCATCATTATAGAATAATATCTTACGTCCTTGGGTTTGAAAAATCAATGGAGAAAATTCAATGGCTTATGACTATACCTCAATTGAAAGCAAATGGCAGGAACGCTGGGAAAAAAATAATCCTTTTGCCATAGATTTAAATAAATCCAAAAAACCTTTTTATGGTTTAACCATGTTTCCCTATCCTTCAGGCGATAGATTACATATGGGGCACTGGTACGTATATGGCCTCATGGATTCGTGGCTTCGATTTATGAAAATGAAAGGACATGATGTTTTTGCTCCAATGGGATTTGACGCTTTTGGTCTACCAGCCGAAAATTTTGCCATTAAAGAAGGTGTTCACCCTGATATTTCAACAACTAAAAATGTTGAATATATGATCAACCAATTCAAGAAAATGGGGGTAAGTTACAACTGGGAGCATTCTTTAGATACCAGTAAACCTGATTATTACAGGTGGACCCAATGGTTATTTCTGCAATTATATAAAAACGGACTAGCTTACAAAAAGGAAGCTCCTGTTAATTGGTGCCCAAGCTGTCAAACTGTATTAGCCAACGAACAAGTTGCGGGTGGTACATGTGATCGTTGTGGCACTGTTCCAACCAAAAAAAAATTAAACCAATGGTTCTTTAAAACTACCGATTACGCTGAAAAATTATTACAGGGGATCGACTCCCTTAATTGGCCGCATAAAACCAAAACTATGCAACAACACTGGATAGGCCGCAGCGAAGGAACCGAAATCGATTTTCAAATAGAAAGTAGTGGTAAAAAATTTACTGTATTTACCACCCGTCCCGACACACTATATGGAGCGACCTATGTTACCTTTGCTCCCGAACACCCCGTTGTGTCTGAAATAACAACTAAAGAACAGCAAAAACAAGTTGAAACCTACATCGAAAAAACTAAACAAATGTCTGAGGTTGATCGTCAAGCTGAGAACCGAGAAAAAACAGGTGTATTTACAGGGTCATATGCAATAAATCCAGCAAATCAACAAAAAATACCTATTTGGATAGGAGATTATGTCTTATATTCTTATGGTACCGGTGTTGTCATGGCTGTTCCCGCTCATGACCAAAGAGATTTTGAATTTGCTCAAGCACACAAACTTCCCGTCCAAAAAGTAATCTTAGAACCCAACACTAACCACGATACAAAATTAGAGCAAGCCTATGAAGATCATGGCAATGTTATTAATTCTGGGCCTTATAATGATATGAACAGTCAGGACATGATTATAGCTATTACCAAGGACCTGGAAAAGAAAAAACTTGGCAAAGCCACTATTACCTATCGTTTACGGGATTGGCTAGTATCAAGACAGCGCTATTGGGGCTGCCCTATTCCGATAGTATATTGTCCTGATTGCGGAGAATTACCCATTTCTGAGGACCAACTACCGGTCAAACTACCTAAAGATGTTGATTTTAAAGTAAGGGGAGAGTCTCCATTAAAATATTGTGAATCTTTTATCCATACTAAATGCCCTCAATGCGGAAATAATGATACTTTACGAGAGATCGATACCTTAGATACTTTTACTTGTTCCTCATGGTACTTTTTGCGATTTCCTAGTGTAGGTAACGACAAGGAACCTTTTAATAAAGAACTTACTGACAGAGTAATGCCGGTAGATAGATATGTTGGTGGTCCTGAACACGCTTGTATGCATTTAATTTACGCCCGATTTATCACTATGGTTCTACACGATTTGGGATTCGTTAATTTTAAGGAGCCTTTTCCCAACTTAACCCATCAAGGCTTAGTACTAGGAGCAGACTCGCAAAAAATGTCCAAATCTAAAGGTAACTCTGTATCACCAGATCAATATGTAGAAAGAAAAGGTTCTGACGCTTTAAGAATGTATTTAGCTTTCGGTTATAATTATATTGAGGGAGGACCTTGGAACGAAGATGGATTTAAAGCTACCACTCGCTTTATTGATAGAGTTTGGAACTTATTCAGCCAGCATGAAGATCTTATCAAAACATGTCATGAGGATACTTTTAATGAAAAAGAATCCTTTAGCGCTGAAGAAAAAAAATTACTATATGTGCTTCACAACTCCATTAAAATGATAACTGTCGATACTGAAAGATTCATGTTTAATACTTCTATTGCCAGACTTATGGAACTACACAATGCTTTGCAGGATTATAAACAAGAAGTGGATTCTTCCCAACATAATAAAGCTCTGCTTCAATACACGCTGAAGAATTTTATAATATTATTAGCGCCTTATGCGCCGCACATGGCTGATGAGTGGTGGGAAAAAACGGGTAAAACTACTTCAGTATTTCTTACACCGTGGCCCCAGTATGATCCGAGCTTTTTACAAATGGATGAAATCACCATGGCAGTGATGATTAATGGCAAGAGGAGAGATGAAATTAGTGTATCTAAAGAAGCTAAAGAAGATGAAGTTTTAAATACAGCATTATCCTTAGAAAAAATCAAACGCCATATAGGCGATAAAAAAATAGTTAAGCAAATCATCGTTCCCCAAAAACTAATTAATCTAATTGTGAAGTAAAAAATCTGAAAAATTAACCCTATAAAATGAAAATGAGAGTGTGAGTGTAAGTAAAATGAAAAAACTACGTAATATTTGTATTATTGCCCATGTGGACCATGGCAAAACAACCTTATTGGACCACCTACTTCGACAAGCAGGAACTTTTCATAGTCGGCAGGAGATGCCTGAAAGAATTATGGATAATCAAGACCTCGAACGAGAAAAGGGTATTACCATATCGGCTAAAAATACCTCTATCCTTTACAATGATTTTAAAATTAATATCGTTGACACTCCAGGACATGCTGATTTTGGAGGTGAAGTAGAAAGAGTTCTCGATATGGTTGACGGTGCCATTCTTTTAGTAGACGCTGTTGAAGGTCCTCTTCCTCAAACTCGATTTGTTTTAGAAAAAGCTCTTAAAAAAGGCTTGAAGCTTATTTTAGTAATCAACAAGGTTGATCGCAAAGAATGTATTGGCAACGATCGTATCCAGGCCGTAATTGACCAAACTTTTGATTTATTCATTGATTTAGGAGCTTCAGATCAACAAGCATCTTTCACCACCATTTATGCTTGTGCTAAATATGGTTGGGGAACCAAAAACATTGAGGATATTTCCAGTCTACTACAAGGGGATTCTAAAAGTAATTTTAAAAGCCTTCTTGATACAATAATAGAGGATATTCCTGCTCCTCAAACTCCTGATTATAATGGAGTCCAGATATTAGTATCTAACATTTCCTATTCAGAATATGTGGGAAGAATGGCCATTGGTCGTTTAAATTCGGGCCAATTATCCAAAGGACAATCCCTTATTCAGGTTGGAAAAAAAGATGATCAGATCTCGCAAAAAACATTTGAAGTCTCTAATTTGTATGTATTCGATGGATTAAGACAAACCGAAGTTAAAGAAGCTTTTGCCGGAGATATTGTCTTGATAGCTGGATGCAGCGGCATTGAAATTGGAGATTCCATTATTTCTGACGAAAGTATTCCTCCACTACCCCGAATTGAGGTTGAAAAGCCAACCTTAGCCATGATTTTTTCCATTAATACTTCTCCTTTATCTGGTAAAGAAGGAGAGGCAATTCAATCACGAAAACTACAAGAAATATTATTATCAGAGGTCAGGAAAAATGTTGCCCTAAAATTTGAAACAACTGAATATCCTGATCAATTTAGATTATTAGGTAGAGGAGAGTTACAGTTTGCCATTATTATTGAACAAATGAGACGAAAGGGTCTGGAGTTTATGGTTGGTAAACCGCTAGTTATTTACCAGACAGATCAAAACGGAAAAAAACTGGAACCAATAGAAAGAGCAGTATTAAATTTGCCTGAAGAATATACAGGTGATGTTACTAATATGTTTCAAGAAAGAAAAGGAATTCTAACCAAATATAACCCCATTGAACAATACAATAGTAATATGAAAAGATGGATTAATTTAGAGTTTGAAATACCATCACGTGGTTTACTAGGTATCAGATCCCAATATTTGAATGTTACTAAAGGAGAAGGACTCTTTAGTTCGGAATTTTTAAAATATGATCTCTTTAAGGGAAGTCTCCCTCACCGCAATATTGGAAGCTTAATATCTGACCGAGCGGGAAAAATTGTTGAGTACGCATTATTTAATCTAGAGGATCTAGGAAATCTATTTGTATCTCCGGGTCAAGAAACATATGAAGGAATGATAATTGGTGAAGGAAAAAGAGAAAACGATCTTAACGTAAATCCCTTACGCGAGAAAAAATTGACTAACGTTAGAGCAGCTGGCTCTGATGAACTAATCCAACTAAAAAGTATTAATAAAATGTCCCTTGAACGTTGTATTGAGTGGATCGACGAAGACGAATGGATCGAAGTAACTCCGCAAAATATCCGCCTTAGAAAAAAGATCCTAGCTAAAAATAAAAGAAGCGTGAGGCGTGAAGATAGGATTTTATAGGCTTGGAAAGATCGATCAATTAGCTGATAAAACACTTTCCGGTTTAGTGATGGGCCATAAGACTGGTGGTAGTATTCTACCTGAGGCTCCTACAACATCCAGTCCCTTTTTTATTGGACCGGGTACTAAACGAGAAATTTCCCAACATGCTCCCTGTTTCTCATCAAGGCTGTAAACCGTAGTACTAAATATAGTAGTAAATATATATATACTAATTAAAAAGCAAATTACTCTATTCAATCTTCAACCTCTTCAACCTTCCACCTCTGCCTATCAAATATCTACAAATACCAAGATAAATATCTCATCCCACAATACTTTGCTTACTACAGAAACAAATAACGGTTGTCAATATTTAAATAATTGATTTAGAATATTTTAATAATTTTTATTAATCAAGATAATTACAGGTAGAAAAGCTTGTTAATTACAACCAGGTAAGCTTATTTATAGGTATGAAATTTTCGAATATCGGACTAACTTTCAACCATCTAACTAATCGAGAATGAATACCATATGGATTGGTAATAGGAGTGATATTATCTCCTCCTAAGGGGTTTTGTTCATATAATGACGATTTGATGATATCATTAACCACTATTTGCTTAGCATATTGCTGATAATGATTAACCGCTTGCCCCGTAACATAAGGATCATTAGAAAAAACAGAAACAGTGTTGGCATTGGGAACACTGGCAATAGATTGCTTCATAGCTTCAGAGTAATCTTTAGGTTCATAAGTAACCATAGTCAAGATAGGTGCTCGAATATCATCAAGATATACATTAAAAGAAAAATCCGAGGTACAAAGAACGGTCGGTTCTATATAATAACCACCTTTCTTAAAAAGTCGACCTCCTGACAACAATTCAACTTTTGGATGAACCAATACTTCCTTAAAAACCTCTTTGACTTTTTCAAAGGTACTTATCGTCTGAACGGGTCCAAATTGTCTAGAAAAATCACGTACATCACCCATTTTTATTGATTTTAAAAAGGTAGTCATAATTTGAGTTAGTTGTTTCAATATAGATCTAGGGACAAAAGCTTTAGAAAGACTTGTATTATATTGCCCCTGAAACAAAAAGGCTCCTTCTAATAAAGTCACAGCTAAAGAATCAACATCACATTTTTCATGGGCAAATAAAAAGTTTTTACCATCTATATCTGCGTTAATATTAGGAATAAAAGAAAACTGCTCCTGGTTATCGAGAACAAAGTGCCATAATTCCTTATACTGACTAGGAGAACCAGAAAAAATAACATTATTTAAATCAAAATGATCTAAAGTTACAGGTATTACACGATTAAAATCCCCAGTAATAAAGTTAATCACCCCGGCTGGAAAATGGGTATCATTAAAAGCTTTCATTATCTGATAATCCAAATAAGCATTTTCGGGAGTGGAATACCATATCAGCGTATTACCAGTAATTAATATTTCAGCAATCATTGATAGGGTTTTATTAATCGAAATGCCATTAGAAACGCCTAAAACTACTCCATCTAGTGGCTGAAATTGATAGTCATGCTGATGTGAAAAAGTTTCTTTTTTAACCGAAGATTTTACTTCCCGTACATGATTAGCGATCCATTTTAAATTTGCTAAACCTTCATCAAGATCTCGCCTAGCTTCTTTTAAAATTTTCCCTTGGGCAAGAATAGAAGATGTCACTATCGGTATATTTCGTGATCCGGATAATAAATCAACTAATTGATCAAAATATTCTGCTCTTTGGCTAAACTCTAAAGCTTCCCAATTTCGTTTGGCACTAACCGCAGATTTAACAGCATCTTGAATCTCGGTAAAACCTGCTTCATGATATGTATACAGTGGCCTACTATGATCAAAGATCGAAACTCTAACATGCTTTTTGGTGGTATATACCTGTTTACCTTCGATCATCAAGGTAACTTCTTTATAGCGCTCTTCCATATTTTTTAGTGCTAAGGCATACTCATTTAAATTAATATTTTGATTTATATCGTCCATTACCTTTATTATCCTCGATAAAAATAGTAAAATAAAGAGGTAATTTAAAATACAAATTTAAAATCCCTTGTGGAGACTATTATGCTAATTAAATATTTTTTTATATTTTTCGGGTGGTTTCTAATAAATTCCATTGCCGGTTTAGCTCAAGGATACTGGTTATATAATTTCAAAGCGGACAAATGCGAACCCTTTCCCGACTTTAATCCAACTGAAGCATACCGTGGTCGACAACAAGAAGGTTACAACTGCAAAATTGACCAACATGACAAAGCACGATTTTACGTAATGACCTGTACTCCCAAAGCCACAGAGGGGGCTGAAGAAAAAAAAGAAAAAGGACCCGAAGGAACCAAACTAGCCGCAAAAGCACTTCCTAAAAAAGAATCACCCCCAAAAGCTAAAGGACCCACATCTATCTTATATGCAAAATCGATTATGACATGTAAAGCTGGAGCTGATGTATGGAAAAAATCATTAAAAGACTAATATTCCTATATAGAATATTCAACTTCTTATGGTTTTTGATTCTACTAAATACTTTTTTTCCTGCTTGTTCCACTAGCAAGCCCACTATCATGCTAGTAATAAACCCTGAACTAAATAGTCAACACACAACCGCTAATATTAACCAGCAAAAAATGATTGATCAAAATCTTAAAATTCTTAAGACCAATCCATCAAATATAACGGCTTCCTCTAATTTGGCATCTATATATTTTTCCACCAATAATTTTCAGGAAGGATTAAACTATACTGGTAAAGTACTTTATGAACATTTAAATCAACCTTTAGCTCAAAAGCAATTGCTTTGGGCATATTTGAGACAAAAGAAATATATTCTTGCTCGTTTTACCGTAGAAAAAATGTTATCCAAAGATCCAGACAGCGCAGAATTGCTAAATATTCTTGGCGTATTACAGTATTTTGATAAAGAAGTTGAAAAAGCAGAAAAATCCTGGCTCAAAGGATTGGAAAATGATTCCAAGCACAATGGCATCTTATTAAATCTAGCGACTTTATCTCTTTTTAAGCGAAATTACAAAGACTCGATATCATATTACAAAGCCATATCTCAAAAGGATCTAAAAGATCCAAGTATTTATATTAACCGAGCAATTGCTTATGCCGCTGTCGCTGAAATGGATCAAGCTAAAAAAAACCTTGAACTAGCTTATGACACTGACGCAAATAACAATATGATCCTATTAAATTTAGGGGTTTTCAATTATTACATTAATAAAGATTTTGAAGACGCCAGCGAATATTTTAACAAATGTTTAAAAGGAGCACCTAAAAACTCTAGAATCTATGAAATAGCCAAAAAATATCTTCAACTAATCAATGAAAATAATGCAATCACAAAGCTTCTTGATTCTTAATTTCACTTTTAACCGCTAAATCATATCTTTTTAAAGCTCTATAGAGTTGACGTTTAATATTAGCAATTAAAGACTCTGCCTCTCCCAAATACTCTCTATTGTTTTCTAATATATCTAAGGCATCACGATAATCACCGGTTTTATATAAAGTTATTGCAGACAAAATTGCGTAAGACTGTTTATCTTTTTTTCTATTAGCAGAAAGATAAGCTTCTTTTAAATAATTTAAATGTATAAGACATAAAGTATCTAAATAAGCCAATTCTTTATTAAGAACCTGCATTTGAGGGAAATGAAACAGAAAGCTCAGAACATCTAAATAATTACCTTCTTCATAACTCTGCCAAAGTTGACGAACTACTCTTGATTTTTTAGTGTAATTGTTCTGAACAAAAGACTCAACATTCTTGATTAATGATTCAAAATCAGAATTATTTTCTTTATTGGTAATTAAATAGGTATCTGGTTTATATCGAGCCAATTTTTTATAAGCTAGCAACCCTTCCTCTACATCGCTCTCAATATTAGCCAGATAAAACTTATAACTTTTTTCTAGCCAATCCACCATTTTTTCACGAAGTTGGTTTCTTTTTGAATAGGAAAATAATTTACCCAAAAAAGAACCCTTTTCTAAAGTTTGATAATAAGTTTCAAACCACACCGCTGTGTAATATGCCGCTAAAATAGAAGCTTCTAAATCATGCAGAATAAATACCTGATCTGCCTTTTTCTCAATAACTTCCAAGAAAGAAGTTTCAAATTTACCCTTTTCAATCACTTCTCTATATTTATCTAAGGTACGAGAAATTCCTTTTGCTTCATAACGTGCTAGAAGAAAATAGGATTCTGTACTTTGTCCAACCTGGTTCTCCTTAATAAAATTATATGCAGCTTCCAGATCCGATTGGTTTTTGGATAAAATACCTACTTTAACCAGGTAATATGCTAATTGCACATCAGACAAGTCACTTACTCTTCTTAATATCTCTTTATACACAACCAATGCGGCTCTATTTAAATTATTTTCCTCAAAATAATCCGCATACCCCCTCATTTCCTCAACTTTACAGGATCTTAGAATAACACATTTTTCTTCCACAGCTGCTGCCATTTGTTTATACTCTTCTAAAACCCCATAAATAGAAATCATTCTAGAAAGTACTTTTAACCTTGTATCCTCAGAAACAGCAGTATTATACGCTTTTTTATATAAAACCACAGACATCTTCATACTGTAGCTTTTTTCTAAAAATGCTGCCGTTCTCATTAATAAATCTTGCTTGAATGAAAGCGGATTTTTTTCTTGGATAATTATGTTGCCTACTCGATCATAAAACCAGCTTTGTAGACAATGGTTATTAAGGGAACTAATCTTGGGTTCAATAGTATTGGCCCATTGAAGATTGGCTGTTTTATTTTGAAATTGATATCTCAATTCCAAAGCAAGTGATATAGATAAAGGCAGATTTTGCATATTATTAAGAATAAGTTCATCGTTCTTCTCAAGTTGATTTTTCAAATATAATTGCATCAGATCTCTTTTATTTCTATATTGATTGAGCTGTATTCTTTTATTAACCCCTCCCCGACGCCCCAAGGAAGCCCTAAAGAGTTTAAGACGCTCATTATATCTATCAATTACAATTCCCAGTTGCCCTTCATCTAATTCGTATTGAGCTATAATTTTTTGATATAATTTAAAGTAATGATCCATCTGCTTTGTATGTGATTGAAACCATACTTTTCTTCTACCGCCTGTCTCTCTCTCATCAACATGACCCAAAGCACAACGAATTATACTTCTAAAATCGTTGTTACTTTTCTTATCCCAACCATTAGTAAAAAAAGATGTAGATAAAAATTTATAAGAGGAATGGTCCTTTTTTATAGCAAAGGAAGTACAATTTAATCCATAATACACCAACAGTGAAAAAATAAATTTATGGCATAAATTCATAGTAAATCCCTATATTTATATTAAAAAATTAGACAGATTAACCAGTACAATTGTATCTTAGTTAATTATAAAGGTCAATTGACGATTCCTCTTTTCAACCAACTAAATTGTTGATATAATTGTGGTTAATGTACTTTATAATTCTATTTTCTTTATTTTTTATTTCAGGTTGCTCCGGTGTATTAATTGAATCTACACCATCAAGTGCTATAGTATCCATCCTGGATCCCAAAAACGGATCTTATAAAAAAATCGGCGAAACTCCTTTAGAGGTATCCGGACTAATACCCAATATCGAAGAACCGATCGTTCAACTAAGAATAGAATATGAATCATTACTACCCACTTATATTGCATTTCCCAAAGATACCTCCGGTAATCTAATCATTCAGACTCAATTAGCTGATAAAAATGATTTTTATCAAAAGGCCCAAAAATTGACTGCTGATTTATACGCTATTCAATCTAATATTCAACAAGGCAACTATCAGACAGCTCGCACCTTTTTGAAAAAATTTACCACTGATCATTATTCCCTAGCTATTGGCTGGTTATATCTGGCTGAACTAAATATATTGGAAAATAAAACTAAGCTTGCTATCTCTAATCTAAAAAAAGCCTTGGTTCTAAAACCAAAATTAAAAGAAGCTCAAGCAATGTTAAACTCATTGAAAAGTATTCGGTAAGATAAACTGTTAAAGTCCACTCTCATCCTTTATTACTTATTACTAAACTAAAAATTTCATCCAGAATATTCGCATATTATTAAAAGGCTGCATGTTTATTGTTTGACAAATAGTTTTTTATATTTTATAAATATTTTGCCTTATGTTCATATCTTTCAGAGGTATTTGTATGATATCATATAAAGTTTTTATAGGAAATGAAGGAGCACATCTTATTGGTATTGTGTCAGACATGCGTATTACTTATTTCAGGGAGTTTCCTTATATGTATAAAGGGAACTTAGAATATGAAAAAGAATATATAAGTGAATTGACTAGCCATAAAAAATCAATGATTGTAACAGCTTCCATAAATAGTAAGATTGTAGGCATTTCTACTGCACTACCACTTACAAGTGATGCTGATATTTTAAAAGAAGTTTACAATTTATTTGAAAAAAAAAGTTATGCACCAAAAGAAATTTATTACTATGGTGAAGTTATAGTTTTACCTTCATACCGTAGAAAAGGCATTGCGAATCAACTATATCACTTACATGAACAACAAGCATTAAAATGGAAATACAAATACGCATGTTTAGCAGTTGTAGTAAGAGACAAAGACGACCCTAGAAAACCAAAACAATATCTATCCACAGATATAATTTGGCCCAAGTTAGGTTTTAAGAAAGAGAACATTTATTTTAACTATCATTGGCCCACTGTTCTAAGTGATGGGCAAGTAAAGGATGTTCAAAACACAATGGTTTTTTGGACAAAAAAAATAGGTTAATATTATGAAAAAGCTTTTATTCTTAATTTCTTTTCTCCTGCTAAGCTTTTCTCTTAAAATGAATGCTAAAAATAATTTAAATATAGATAAGGTAAAGCTTCTAATATGGTGGGATTATTTAGCTGAAGATGTAATCAAAAAACTCAAAATAAATAACTTTGTACCTGTTGTAACTGTATATAAAACCAATGAGATGGCTATTTCTCGAATACTGGGCAAAGAAAACCGCTTCGATGTAGTTGTCCTTTCAAATTTATCTATAGATAGTCTGGTAAAAACTAAACTCCTCGAAAAGAGTTTTTTTACTGACATAGCAAAGAAGAGAAGCTATTTGACTATGTTTGACCAAATAAAATATCATTGTTTACCATATCTATGGTCATCAACAGTGTTTGTCTCAGATACCAGATTCGTCTCTTCAGTTCCCGAAAAATTAAAGGATCTGCTTTTATTAAAAAAACAGGGATATCAAGTGGGTATTATTGATGATGTATTTGAAATTACATCTAGGATACTGGGAGATAAAGATAGAGTATGCAAACAGGAAGTCACTTCTAAATTAGTGTCAAATTTTTCTATTCTCAAAAACTGCCCCAACGCCTTAAATGAAGAAGCCTTCAACTATCAACCAAAAGATTTTACATCCAGTATTAATGAATTATTAAAACAACCAAAAATCGCCACTTATGGCTGGCACGGAGAAGCTTTAAACAGTCTTAATAAGTATAAATGGCTCAAAGCAAAAATAGCCAAAAAACATCCTGTAGTTGGATATGATGCAGTATGTGTGCTTAAAGAAAGAACAGGTAATGTATCTATAAAACGTCTCAAGAAATTTATTGAATTATTAACTGATAAGCAAAGCTCTGCATTAAATGTTCAATACAGCCAATATTTCTCTCCCTATAAAAACCACACAACTAACCTAAGTCCACCTGCAAAAAAATTATACAAAGAGATTGAAGCTTTTCAAACAAGAGCTAAACCAATTGTAATTACTTCACCAAATCCAAAGGTGCATAAGATAATAAACCAATGGTGGAGAACAGTGCGATATGAAAAGTAATATTAAAAAAGATTTATCCTATATTTTACTATTTTCATCTTTAATTCCTGTAACACTTGCCGCTCTGTTGCTTTTTTACCAGACAAAATTAAATTTCGAAAAGATTCAACTTGAAAATAAAAAAATAGAGAAACAAATCAAATTCAGCCTTTACAATCTCCTGCTTAAGATTGAGATGGCAGGGGATGTTTTAATAGAAAGTCGTGAATTAGCGGACACATTGTTGACACCCCCAAGCCTACGACCATATACATCAAACCTATTGTACGGTAGGATTCAACTCTTAAAAAAGAAATCCCCAGAAATTACCCAATGGCAAATATTAGATGAAAAAAAGCAACCTATATTTGTTAAAAAAGGGCAACAAAATGATACAGCCAATATAAAAATGCTCATAGATGGTTTTCATCTAGAAGAAAACACCGACAGATTGGTGTTCACCAAAGTTTTAAAGTATGATGACCAGAATATGCCAGGCCCGACATCATCAGCCAAAGGTTACTTGATCCTAATTACCGATTTATCAAAATGGAAAAAAAACCACGGATATAACTTTAAAATAGTATCAATTCCACTGTATCCTCTACTGGAAAAAATAATTATCCAAAATAATAACCCAGAAAAACTGGAGTACAGACACACCTTTTTAATTATTTCTCTCTTAGCGCTGATACTTATTATTACAACTATTATCGGTTTTATTTTAGTAAAAAATCGAATTATTGCCCCTTTAAAAAGTTTAACGGAATTTGTTCTAGGTAAAACAGGACAAGAGCTTATTGATAATAAAGAACATGAAATTCTAATACTGAAAAAAGCATTTAAAACATATATGCGTTGGGAAAGTGATTTAAAAGCTAAACTTTTACAACAATCCAAACTCGCTGCCATAGGTCAAACAACATCCATGCTCGCCCACGATATTCGTAAACCTCTATCTCAAGTCAAACTGATATTAGATGCCTTTGATTTATTTAGGGAAAACCCTTCCAAACTAAAATCAGCCAAAACAGATGTTGAACAAGCTATTAGTAATGTTGAGTCAATGCTTAACGATGTAATGGATTTTAGCCGAGATGTAAAGCTAGAAACAAAACCAACATCAATCGGACGCATTTTTGATTTTGTAATTCGCCAAACAGTCCAAGGATTTTCAGATATTAACATTAGTTTCACATATTATTTTAACGCCGATAATGAACCCCTGGTGGATGAACAGAGAATAGCCAGAGTCTTAGCGAATATTATAAGCAATGGTATTGAAGCTATTACTGTTATTGGTAAGACTGATAGTGGTACTATTGACATCTCGACTAATAATTACAATAAAGAAAATCGATCCTTTACTGAATTAATTATAGGTAACGATGGACCTCCACTTCCTGAAGGTATAGGAGAACAGTTATTTGAATCTTTTTATACCTCCGGCAAAGCCAAAGGAACTGGCTTAGGATTAGCCTCCGCTAAGAAAATTGTAACGTTGCATGATGGCAAAATATATGCCCGTAATAAACCGGACAATAACGGGGTCGAATTTGTTATCCGTTTACCATCTTCTGATATTCCGGACAGTATCGATGAAGATCTACTACCTCAACATAGTGACGATGTTTTTTTACCAATTGAAGACATCTCTGGTATTGATAAACTACTCCATAAAATGGAAAAAACTAAAAAAACCTGTAAAATACTCTTGCTAGAAGATGAGGTACTATATAGGGCATGGGTTAAAAACCTTATAAATACAAACCGCACTCTTAGTAAAATAACTATATTATATGATGCTTCAACCGTAGAAGAAGCAATGAAAATTGTAAAAAAAGAAAAACCAGAATACACAGTGATTGATTTAGATTTAAATGACTCTAAAGATGGGTATGATTTTTTACAATTAATAAAAGACAATAAATCAATATCATCAATTGTACATTCTAACCGTACATTAGAAGATTTTAAACAAAAAGCCCTCAAGCTAGGAGCTAAAAATTTTGTTCCTAAACCGCTACCACTGTCTAGCTTAGTAGAGTTTTTAAGCGGATACAAAATTCCTACAGGAGAATCTAAAATTCAAAAGAAACCCAAAATTAAAAGAATCTATGCTTGTGATGATACCAATATAATTATAGACCATTGGGAAATGATTTTTGACGATTATCTAAAAGACAAGCCTGGCACATTTGAATATGAATTATTTCCTAACGGTGAGGCATTGTTAAAAAGAGCTAAAGAAGAAAAACCATCTATAGTATTTACAGACTTAAAAATGAATGAAACAGGTGGAAGACTTGATGGATATGAAGTAATAAAAGAGATCAAGAAAATATCTAGAAAAACTAAAGCATATCTGATTTCCAATGAACCAATACAACTCTCTGAAGGCCCAACAAAGACTGCAGGGGGAGATGGAGCATTGGAACAGCCCCTCGTTAAAAACAAGGTTTATACATTAATTGAAAGAAATTTTAAATTAAGCAAACAAATGTGATCATCATTTACCATTAAGCAGCTTCTGGCTCTTCTTCGGGAACACTATGATCTTGAGGAGTATCATGTAAGGTTAGGTCACCGCCCAACACCATTTCTTTAAATGCGTTGATAATATTTCTTTTACACACTTCCGCTTGAGCCATAACAGCAGCGCGGCCTACAGTAGTAGCGCTTAAAGTAGAGAGAGTATCTTTTATAATAGCTGCATTACGCTTTGTTTGAGTAGCCATTACAGCATCTGCCACTTGCTTACCTGCTAGATATAAGAAATGAGCAATTGTTTTAGGATCAAAATCACCAAACAAGATAGTGATTCCATCTTTATCCAATCGTAAAATATCACTGGCAGTCATAAAGTTACGCTTAATTTCAGCCTGCAAGTCAGGATCAGTCACTGAGTCTACAAATACTTTGGCATCTTCATCATTCATGCTGTTCAACATATCCAATATAAAGGACAAGCCATCAACAATTGGAGTGACTTTACCCTCCATAGCTTGCTTCAACTGAGACAAAACATCACCAACCGCATCGGGGGTAAAAGTTTGAATGTTGGCAAAACCACCATATATGCTCTTTCTTTTCTCTTCAGGCATTCTGGCCAAAATTGAATGAACTTTCTTAGTTGGAAACAGAGATAACAACATGGCTCCTTCTTTTGCGTCTTTCTCAGCTATGTAATTTGTTAGACTGGTATCATCCATATTAGATAGTGCAAGTAAGTCTTCGTCGGCACCAATACGCTCGACCGCTTTCTTTTCTAATTCAAACTTAGATATAAATTCGGCCATTCCTGCAATAGCAACTTCATAATCAAACACAGTAGAGCCACCAGCTTCTTTCATTTTAGATAATAAGTTTGAGGCGGTTCTGTCACTTAATAGACTGACAAAATTATGTCTTCCTGCTCCCAAAAGCCTCAAAATTCCTTCCATGATAGCTACACCACCATCTCGATTTAGCATATCATCAACACAAGAAGACAAGACATATCTACTTTCACTATCAGAAATCGTTTTAACAAAACTCTTTATGAGTTCTTCGTCATCTCTGGCTATATACGATGCTGCTTCTCCCCCTCCTGGACCTCCAGCACTGGCCATAGCGGCAGCTGGACCCAAACCGGCGTCTTCTGCCTCTGCAGAAGGAGCGGGGGCTTCTTCTTTAAATGCCTCTCCCTCTAAAGCAGCGGGGACATTTCCCATTTCAGCATATTTAAACTTAATATATTTTTGCGCAATCAACATTAAAATTAAACCAAACACTAACGCTGCCAAAGGAAACTGTACCGAATATAATAAATTGTAGGATAGATCAACTCTTCTGGTTCCTGCCGAAAAATCAGAATCCATATTCATCATCCGATCTAACTCATTACTAATGTTTTCTTCTAAATTTTGAATATTACCCAATCCTGGCTCACCCTCAGCACTAGAGGCACCTCCTCCAACGCTAGCAAAGGCTGCTCCGGCCCCTCCAGTACTAGCAACTCCAACCGCTTTTCCAAAATTTTCTAATTTTAAACTAGCAGAGTCTATCTCAAGTGCTTCCGTTATTGCTTTTTGAATAGCAGCTCTTTGCACACGACCAACCCTACTACTTAAAGATAGAGTGAGTGTAATATTCGAAACCATATTTAACAATTCTTGAGTTGTTAAGTCATTAAATTTTAGTTGCCATAATTTACTTGAATCTAGTTTAGTACTACTAAGAGGTAATATATGTTGCTTTTCGGCAACTTTTTTTAATGATTCTTCAATGGATTGTTCATCCATATCAACTACTGCATAAACAAAATAATCAGTGGGTAAAATAGTACCATCCAGAATTTGTTTAACACGCTTTTCAATTAGATTTTCTATTTCTATCTTTTGATATAATAAATAGTATTTACTATTGCTCTGCGATGCTTCCTGAGAACTTAACACCATGGAACCTGTAAGTTCTATTACTAGGGTCAATAATAAGAAATACGAGGTATATAATAAAGTTCTATACACTCTACCTCTCTCCTTCATAACAATAAGACGTAATCAATCTCTGTATTCTATTCGTCCGTATATTTGAAAACTTTAATTTTTAAAATTTTTATTGAGAAAATTGTGATAACTCGTTAGTTATATAAAATCTGTCGGCTGGAATAAGTAATAAGTCCATAGCATTACTATCATTTACGATAGCCGTTGCAGATTGTAAATCCAAAAAATCATTAGATGGAATGATAGCTTCCCCCATTAAAGCATTAGCTTTGCGTATGTAAAATTTGGCCCTTCTTTTGTACTCAACAGCCTCAAAAGGCTCTTTATCAACTTTTCGTTTTTCATAGGCCAAATACACAGCATAATGCATTTTGTATAAAGCTATATTGGCAAGAATAGCAAATTTTCCTTTTTTACCAAACATAGCTGCTTTAAGATATAGATCGACCATTGATTGCATAGTTTTAACAAATTTTCTCTGAGCTTTCTTACTGTGAATAAGCGCCCCTAAAGAACTCTTAAACGAATTAAAATGCTTTTCTCCTAAATAATAATATGCTTCAGCTAAAATTTCAGAATTCTTTTTTAAACTTGCCGGATCAAACTTTGTGATTTTCTTATAGTTTTTATCTGCTCTTTCAAATAACTGATATTTTCTATAGTAACGCCCCGCTTCTAATAATATTCTTGCGGTTTCTAATTCATTGCCAGTATATACTTTCAATAACCTTTGAAAAATAGCTCTGCTACGAAGAGGTTTACCTAATTTACCTTGTAAATCGGCAATCTTAATTTGCATATTTCTTGCTTCATCCTTATCAGTAACCGTTTTTAAATAAAATTTATAATTTTCACTAGCTTTTTGGTATTTCAACTGTCCTTCACGAATACGGGCGGCAGTATAAATTCCTTCCTTAGCCCCCTCTGATCCAGGAAATTCCGACCATAAAAGCTCGTAATAATCAGCTGCCTGAGGAAACAAGAATAAATTTTCATACAGACCGGCAATCATGTTTATCCGCTCCATGCGCTTGTCACGACCTTTGGGTAAAAAACCTAAAAGTGTTTTGTATGCTTTCAATCCTTTAAAATAATCTTTATACTCTATGCACTTATCCCCCAAAAGTTCCTGAGCGATATCCATAACAGGTGTTTTAGGTTTTTTTTGAATAAAGGATTCAATAGAGCTAATCTGTTTTGCAAGGGGCCACTTTGTCATCTTCATTTCAATTAACCTTAACTCAGCTAAATCATGATTGTAGACAACTTGGCTGTATGGATACTTATAAAGAGCAGCTTTATTACGTAAAACATCTGCAGTTAGAATATACAAATATTTCCATTGCTCATTCTTTCTCAGCCTTTTTATAATAATAGGTGCGATTCTAGTTGTGAACCTTGGGAAAAGTTTCTTGCGCACAATAGGTTCTATACGACGAAAAGATTGCTGAGCTTCGCCTGATTGAAGAAAAATAATTCCAGAAAGAGTTTGGGACCAATTAACGGTTCTATAACGTGGCCATCTTTGAATTAACTCATCGTATAATTTGACAAGTACATTTCGCTTTTCATCGAGCGGAATTAAGTCTTCCTCTTTAATCATTTGGGGTTTAAATTTATCAAACCCTAACAATACCTCCATATTTTTAATAGCTTTCAAATGATAAGAAAATACTTGTTTAGGGGCTGCAAATTTTTTAGCTTGAAGATAAAAATAAGCTGCTGATTCATGTTTTTTCACTTCAACATAATAATCAGCAAAATTTTTATAAACTAATTCTTTGGTGGGATTATTGGTTAAGTTACCATAATATTTCAAAAATGCTACAAAGGAGGTAATGTAGTCGGTAAATTTTTTACGGTTGTGTTTCAATGAATCAAAATATTTATAGACATCCTGTTTAATCCTAACGATAGATTTAATTTTGCTTTCTGAAGTAAACCATGGACTATCCATATTATAAGTCTTCATCAGATGTTTATAAGCTTTTATTAAAACAGCTCTACTTTCCCCGGACATACAAGAAATAGCTTTATAATAAATACCTGGTGCAATATCCTCAGAAGCAACCCTTCCCTCCAATTCAACAAATAACTTAGAGGCAAAGCGTTTTTTTCCCTTCTTACAAAGATTGATAGCAACTCTTTCTAAAACATAATTATATCTTTGGTCCCTAATGTGTCCGGTCTTTAAAAAATACCACCTGGGAAATTGACTGTTGTTATTAACTATCGCTTGTTTTGTAATTCTTTTATCGATAACATCTTCTAAAACATAAGAATATATTCCTTCCAAATTATTTCTATACAGATTTGGTAAAGCTTTAAGGTGCTTATTTAAAATAGGGGATCCTGGTCCCCAAAGAGAAAAAACCCTTTGATATTCAGGTTCTAATCCACCTATTACTAATCTAAGATTTCTAATTTCTCTTGAATTCTTCTGATAGTTCTGAGCATAATAAGCGTATAAAGGGATCTTTACCCTAAAAGCATATTCACTTCTAGCAAAATTTCTCCTTAAAAGAGTGGCATAATTTATTGCTTTAACATCCTTCTTTAAATAAAAAGAAAATAAAGTTAATTGGTACAACAATGAAGCTGCCCCAGTTTTTTTAGGAATAAGCGAATACTTGCGACCCAAAAAATAATATAATTGAGTCGCTGCATTGATAGAAGCTTTCCTATCAACTCCCATTCGGGCAAAAACCGAACTTACATTTTGTTCCAACAGAGGAACTAACTTTTCTAGTATTTTTAATTTATTTGATTTGGAACTAGTCTTTTTAAAGACATTAGATAATTTTCTGATTAATTTGAATCTGGTTGCTTCCTCGTCTTCATCAATTTCCGGTCCCGGATAAAAAACCACTATTTCCCTAACCGCAATAGCCTGTGGCAGGGTTATCATAATTCTATTAGGAGGAGCTACCACTGGCTTAAAATAGTTTAATTTAAGACCTGGTACTAAGCGAACTCTTTTAATTGGCCTTCTTTTTAATTTGGTTTTCTTAGATTGTTTTTGCTTTCTCTTTTGTATTTTTGTAGGTTTAGCTAACAAGTCTTGGGTGATAAGTAACAAATTAGTGGTTAGCAACAAACTAATTGTAAATAATAAGCTGAATATAGATTTTATCATAGTGCGGACTCCGTCCACAGCCAACAGTCTTGAGTTGTCAGTTTTCAGCTAAAGCAACTTTTCTGATGACAGAAGACTGAGAACTGAGGACTTATTTATTTTACATAATACAATCTCATCCCAACCTCTAAAAAATCAGGATCCTTGCGTCTATTTCGAGCTTTATTTCTTAAATAAAGTTTGGGCCATAATTGACCATTTCCAAATAGTTTTCGAGATATCTTATATAGAGTGTCACCCACTTTAACGACATAAATATAATACCCGTCAGCTGTTAACTTACCTTCCACCTCCTCGGGAGGTAATTCTGCAAACTCTCCAATTTTAGCCAGCTCATGAATATTAGGTTTGAATTCTTTAACAGACAAAAAAACATTGTACCCCGGCTGTAAAGCAGTTATTTGTAGCTTCTTAGGGACACATGCTAAAAAAAATATTAAAATGAAATAACAGTGGATTTCTTTTTTTCCCATCACTATTAAGAATACGCAATTACCTTCAAATTTTCAAGCGGTTAAAAAAACAATAACTAATACTATATATATTATAAATTATTGAGCCCCTGGCTCAAGTATGGTATTTTATTAATATAACATCAAAATTTTAAATCGGGATAATTAATGGTATACATTTCTTCCTATCATGGCAAAAAGAAACCCGTGCCAACTCCTCCTTTCCAAATAATCCACCGTGCAACTGTTACGAAAACTGAAGCTCAACCAGAAAAAAAATCCACCGTTAAAATTCTACAAGAAAGTGAAAAAATACTATCAATGAATGAAAGAAAATTATCTCGCCCCAGAAACGCTGTTAAGCCCTCCGATAAATATTCTGCTATAACTAAAAGACACCTATTAGGAGGAAAAAGATCTCCCTATTTCTTTGTAGGCTTAGCTATCATTATTACCTTATTAGCTTCTCTATACTACCGCAGCTCCAGGCGGTTTCAACTTCTTTTAAAACGGCAAGACATGCCCTATAAACAAGTCCTACTCACCACCACCTATGTTAATGATGTTAATAAACTTCAAGACAATCATCTACTAAAAGACGCAGTGATTTTGCCTAAAAAAGGAAACTTGTTTTTTAATTTTTTGACTAGATCCAAGGGATATTTATATGGAGTTCATATCACCACTGATGATATTAAACAATATTTTTCCAGTAGCTTTTTAAGACAACATAGGTATTTTCGGTTTACAACCAAGAACCTCGACGTGTTTTACCCTCCTGGTATTGATGTGGATAATTTCAAGGCATTGGATGAAAAGGGAAGATTGGAAACCATTGAATCAATTGTTACTTACAGATTATTTAATTTAAAAAAAGGACATCATTTATTTTGTTTAATTCTCAAAGAAAAAAATCAAAGCCTCTGGGAGATAATACCTGAATTAAAGAAAGAACTATATCTACATGCCTTTCCCTATAACTGCCAGCATATTGTAATATCTGATACTAAATCTAATAAACCAG
>CAZJDM010000059.1:0-23677 GCA_964544765.1 uncultured bacterium | reverse complement strand
CAATTTCAGATTTATATTGATTTTCAAACATACTTCTACTGGAGATTTTACTGATTAAATTTCTTAATTTAACCTCTCTGACTCTTTTCATATATTCTGCTGCATGTTCATAATCATGCTCGATTAAGGGACCGTCGCTAAAAGGGAAGTAAATAAGGTGTTCTAATTGTTTATTACTATATTTTGATTTTAATGATTTGATGGATTTAAATTGCTCATTTCGTTGTCGTTGTCTAATTTGGCTTCTAATTGGATCTCTGAATTTTTTACTCTTTTCTGAAGTTGATAAGGATAAATCAAATTCATTTTTCATAATACCATTGGTGTACTCCAAAATTGTTTTATTGTAGTTATGTCGATCCAATTTTTCCTTTACTGCTTCTGGTAATGGAGCATAATGACTAGGATGAATTATGTTAGCATTAGTCAAAATGGATGTTTGACTTAGTTTATTAATAGCACTGAAAGGCTTTTGCCATATAGATAAATATATGCTTATGGAAAAAATGATTCCTAAAAATATTGACAAAAAAGTAACCCAAGCATAAGGATCATGGAGTATAATTTTACCAAGGATCCTTTCCAACCAAACTATGGGAGATTTGTCGGTATTATAAATATCTACGGTTTTCTGTATTAATCGGATTAAAATAGTGAGTTTTTGATAAGTAAAAAAGGCTTGGTCACCAACTGTTAGAGTGGCATCCATTTGGGTTTTTGGTAACTGTTCAGTTGCAATATCAGTTTTTAACTTAGGGAAGAGAAAAGTTCTTATTTCTAAAAATTCATGATTAGAAGAAAATCTTCCTTCAAACTGGCTTTTCAGTTTTAATTTGGCACCATTTGGATTTATGGTTAACAGGGCCATTTTTTCAGGAATAGATTCGTAATAAGGAACATAAAGATCGCAACTTTTTAAATTACCGATTGTAACCGTTTTTTTCTTGAAGGGTAAATCCAAGGAAGAGATGATTGTATCGCCTGACATAACAGCTATATGGATGATTTTTTGTTTTACTCTTTTCATAATATTTAATTTAACGTTGCAAATTCAAATCTAGTATAGCCTCTTTGGGCCGCTAATTGGATAACCTTTCTTACAATGTAAAACTGAGTATTTGATTCAACTTTTAAAATTATTTTGAGGGCATTTTTATCAACTTTAATCGAGTTCAATGTTTGGTAAATATATTGAGCATGAATTGACCGTAATGTTTGAGATATGTGATCATCCAGTTGATTAGGTGAAGAGTAATCGATTGGATACGGTTCCTGATTAGCAAATTGAATATGCTTATCGTTTATTTCTATCCAGATACCCGAGTCGGTTGGGACATTGAACTCTGAAGAGGCAAATGGTTGATTGAAATTGCTCCATGGTAAAATGTTTAGACTAAATTTGATAGTTAGGATGCAACCTATAATAATGAGCCACAAGACGGGTAACAAAGAATCGATATAAGAATTTTCGATGCGATATTTTATAATTTGACATTTTTCTGTGAGTCTCAAATTCTGTCTCAAATAAGTTCTCCTCCCATAATAATTTTAGGGAACAAATCTGTATAATGGCCTTTATCATCAGTATATCCATATAGAATGGATAGAAGAGAAGATACCTTATTAAACGGAGTTTCATTATAAGTAATAAAAATCAGAACATTGCTACCGGAGTCTTTTTTTACTAATTTAAAAATATCAAGTATTTTTTGCTTGTCAAATTTTTGGGTATTAATAATCGGATATCGAGATAATTTTATATTTCCTTTATGAATAGAAGACAAGGAACTAATGACAATTCTGTCTTCTCCATAAATCAATACTGGAGTCTTTATATTAACATTTGAAGGACTCTTTGGTGTCGGGGTATCGGTAATTATTGGAACGTGAAAAGGCAATCCTTTAGGAGTTTCGGTATAGTTTTGCATCCAAATAACAATAAACAATAAAGCAAATAAATGGGCCATCAATAAGGATCTGGTTTGCCAGTTAATGCTGGATAGATTATGTTTAAATGATTTCTTCCTCATCTTTAATATCATAAGTTTCCTCGTCAGTAGAACTATCTTCGACTAGATCCTCAACATTTCCTACATCTTCGGTTCCTGTATCTGTATCATCACTATCTTCATCTTCGTCATCTTCAGAATCTTCCTCTTGTTCTGCTGCTGAAGTTTGACTTGCTGCCATAACAGGAACAGCGGGAGCTATGGTCGGAGCTAAAAGGTTGGTAATCTTTACTACCGAAGATTCAACCGCGTCTACGATCTTTATGGCGGAACTTTTAAGCAAGGTATGAAAAAATAAAATTATGGCGGTAGTGATTAGAGCAAATATAGTAGATGTTAGACTTCTCGATAATCCTCCATTGACAATTTCTTGCTTAAGTGTTCCTTCTAGTAGATTTCCTTCATGAAAAATTTCCCAGATACCAATAGCTGTACCAGCTAGTCCTATCATTAGTAAAGTGTTTGCCAAAGTAGCAATGAGTCTTATTCTTACTTCAACTTTAGGGATAAAATCTAGGGCTCCTTCTTCTAGTTTTCCTTTAAAAGAGCTAGGATCAGAGACGTAAGCCAGTATGGCTTTTTCCATGATATTTGGAATTCCATGTTTAGATGTTTTTTTGCAGAATATCATTGCTCGGTCATAATCAGCAGCGGTAACAATATTTAACAAGTTGGACATAAAAGTTTTAGCATTGATATTATAAATAAGAGTTAAAATGAAACTACGTTCGAGGATGAATATAAAAGCTAGAAGTGAAAGAACGATTAATATGTAAGTAATTGGGTCATTATGATGTAAAAGTATTTTGAATTCGTGCCACATAGTTGTCAATCCCCTATAAAGTTGATTTTATTATGCTCTATAAACAATAATAACTTAGCAATATTTCTATGATTACAGTTATTATATAGGGAATTGATGGTTGAATCAACCTAACTTCTTATTTTTGAAAGAGAATTATGTAGACTTTCGGTATAAAGCGTTTTAATGAAATGTTTGTTTTTTTTGATGGCTTTAAGGATTAGGCAAATATCGTCAGTTTTAAAGAGGGTATTTTGAGGATTGGTATTTAATTCTTTGAAAACTCGTTTATGTAAATGTTCAAGGTAAATTAACTTACTCAAGTAAAGATGTTTTTTGGTAATAACATCTACATCTTCATTAATAGGATTGAGTAAATCCTTAGCTATATCTTTATAGATATTAAATTCTGTATTATTGGTGTTGCTATTAGTTTTATTCATAGGTAAAAGTAATTACATTAAATGTTCAATATTTCTTTTTCGGTTGAAATTGATGGGACTTTAATTAAAAGAGCAAAAAAAACAGGAGGTAGAATGGGTTTTTTTTCGGGAGCGATGACTTACCGTCGATTTTGGGTTGATCCAGTGAAATCATTTGAAGACAGTGATCAAGTCATACAGAGCTTAAAAAGATATTGTTTTTCAGGTATGGAACGTGATGAAACTCTTAAAAAGGGGTGGGTAAATCCCAAGAATCTGTTGGATGTTGGTTTTGATAAGACCGATATTTATTTAGACGGTTATTTATTGCTTTCATTAAGAATTGATCAAAAAAAGATACCTTCTTTGCTTTTAAAGGCGGCTTTAAATAATGAAATAACTAAGTATTTATTGGAAAGAGATAAGGAACAGATTAGTAAAAAGGAACGTGATTTATTGAGACGTAAGGTGGTTTCTGATTTGATGAAGGGTATCTTACCCAGTATTAGGCTGATCGAAAGTTGTTTAAATCTAAACACCGGAGAATTGTTCTTTTTTTCTTCTAGTAATAACGCTTTTAAAATTTTCGAAGAATATTTTAAGAGTACTTTTCCTTGTGCCTTAACTCCTTATACTTGTAGCTCTCAACCTCTAATTGAGGGACTTTTGAATTCTGATCATCAAGGGCCATTTAATAGTGAAATGATATCGGAAAACATAGAAAGAGTTAGAAATATAGAACAAGTGAATTGGGTGTAGGTCTGTTTTCAGTTGTCTGCCCTCAGTTATCAGAAAAATTACTTTAGCTGAGATCTGAAAACTGATAACTGTAGGCTGTGACCCATGGAAATTCCAGAAGTGGGATGGACAGAGTCTGTCTGGGGGTTGTACTTTAAATTAAGGGAGAATAAAGATAATGATAAAACGATTTGGGGAGTGGATCTTTAAATATAGGGATTATACTCCTATTCCTATATTAGTTTTTTTGCTTTTTAAGGCTCAATTTTCCTGGTTTTCATTTTTTGTAGGTGTATGTCTAGTATTACTAGGAGAAATGATTCGTTTTAATGGTGTGGTTCATATTGGAGCGGTATCCAGGACTAGAAAGCATTCTCTTGGGGCCCAATTGGTTGAATCAGGACCTTTTGGTGTATCGAGAAACCCTTTATACATAGGGAACTTTTTTATTGCTTTGGGAGTAGTATTTCTGACGGGGGTTTACTGGTTTGTTCCTTTTTATATTATCCTTTTCTTTATTCAATATTATCCAATAGTTATATGGGAAGAAGCTAATTTATTGAAAACCTTTGGAGATACCTACATAAATTATTGTTTTAAAATTCCTAGATGGGTTCCTCGTAGTGGGTTTAGAGAACTGTTACCACCTAATTTGGGATATTTTACTCAAAATAAAAAATCTATTAGGGATGCTATCAGATCTGAAAGAAATACAGTATTAGCCATTCTCCTGGTTTCTGTCCTATTTGGGGTTGTTGGGTAAATTTACAACAAACCTCAAACAGTCGACTTGTGCTGTCAATTATAAATTATTATAATTAAATGATCATGGACAATTTTTTTTCGATCCTTCCTAATTATTATATTATTTTCATATGGGTGTGAGGATGTTCTTATAAAAGGTAGTTCAGACAAGGAAGATTCCTCCCAGAGTAAGACGTCAACAGATTCTAAGCAATCAGCGCAGGGACAATATTGCTAGTGGGCCAGGTTCAAGTTGTGGTATGGTTGATATTAGTGAGTTAAGCGGGAATTTTAGTGATAAAAATTACGGTTTCAATACCCCTAGTTCCAGAAGTAAATTTAGATCAGGAAATGCCTTACCTATAACAAAAGCCACCTCTAGTTTGGAAATTGGTGATGGAGATGATGAGATAAGTCGTGATCATAATGTTTCAACTCAGCCTTGTACAGATTAACCAACATAAAGAGTGTGTTGTAATAGATTCAAGTTAACCAAAATAACTTGGTGAGTTAATTAAAAATGCTTATTTATAAGATATCTCGAAAAACGTGAGTTGTGTTCAGCGGTATTCAATTGCATAGCTCCCCCAACGTAGTAAGTTGATAGTTGTCCTTGGAGTTGGCTGATGCGTTTATATATACCTTCTGTAATATCTTGGTAGGTAAAATGGGGAAAATAACGCCAATGTTTTTGAACTACAATATACCTAAAATGACCTACCAGACTGTCCACGCTACTTTTAAGCGCTTTAATTAGCTGGAGGTTATCTTGTGAGGACGGTTCTTTTTTGGCAACTTGGTACGATACAAAAAGACGTCTAAGGGGATCTGGATATATTGTTATAGGTTGACCGATACTAGATCTTGTAAGAGTCTGCTTTAATAAATAAGCGTGCGACAAGAGGTTGTTAGCGGAAAATAGAGTAACTGTACGATAATGATAACGAACTTTGGTAAAAATATCATATTCTTCAGAGCTATGATCGAGGTAATCTAGGCTGGTTTTAAGATCTGTAGCCACAATTAATTTATGATAAACTTCAGTAATACCATTAGCTGTTACATAAATATCAAAGCCGTCATCGGATGTGCTTTTTCTTGAAATATTTGTTACTCGGCTGTTTAATTTAACTTTTAATCCGTAACTCTCCACCACTTCTTCCCATAACTTTTGATAGTGGTCAAAGTTGTCATCAATTATGGCAGTGGTGGTAATTGAGTTGTTAAACGACTCAATTAGCTTTAAAGCGTACAAAGCAGGCATTTCTCTAAAATTTACATAACCCCTTAGAGCCATAGCTAGGACTAAAGGTTCTGAGTTTAAATATGCCTGAAATCCATTAATTTCAGCGTATTTGGATATTGGTAAGCTTAAATCTCCAACAAAATCGGTACTACCAGGTTCCAGAGAGTTATTATTTGTATGATCAAAAGAAAGGTTCCATAAATTGAACCTAGCTAGGGCGTAATTTATAGAAGAAAAATTACAATTTTTACAATCTTTCATTAGAGATAGAGAAGATGTCTGATCATTTATACCTTTAGTAAAAACAAGCGGAAGCTTGTCGATTTTATTTTTTTTTCTCAACTTAAAACCAACTTTTCTAGCTAGCGTTGTAATTGATGGATTGTCGGGAACCCTCAAGATCCCAAAATTATAGGTTTGCCCTAGATGTTGGTATTTAAATGACCTTTCTCCTATATACCCATTTTCTTCATAAATTGTTATATTTCTATAACCTTTTTCATGTAAGCTAACAGCGGCTGTAATTCCAGCCACATTAGTACCTATTATGACGACAGGTATTTTTGAACGAGTTGCATCAAGTTTTTCACAGGAAAGCACTTTAAAGATGGGAGCTTCATCTGTATCTTTTTTAAGATTTGACAGAATAAGTTCTCTTGAATTACTGAGATTTTGAGGTTTAAAGCATCCTATAGGAGTTCTTGGTTTATTTAAATGACGATTAGGCCGTTTTAAACGGTAAATAATGTCGTTGTTAAGTTGTACTCTTCTTTTGAAACCAAAGCTACCAGTTACGGTAGTACTGTCTGAGGGCACGGCAATAAAATCATTTCCTCTTTTTTCAATTACTCCATGAGGTATGAAAATATAATTTGCTATTGAAGGAACTGAATCAATTTGTACTTCAATTGTAGCAGAAACAGTTTCATTAGTGGTTGGAACAGGTAAAGTTTCATCAGAGGTTATAGCAGAAACAGTTTCATTAGTGGTTGGACCAGGTAAAGTTTCATCAGAGGTTATAGCAGGAACAGTATTATCAGTGGTAGTAGCAGGTACAGTTTCATCAGAGGTAGTAGAGGGTAAAGTTTCATCAGAGGTAGTAGAGGGTAAAGTTTCATCAGAGGTTATAGCAGGAACAGTATTATCAGTGGTTGTCGTAGGCTCATCTGCTAATAAATTTTTAACTGGAGGTTTTATAGATAGTACCGTGGGTTTCTTTACAACAACAGTTTGTTCTTTAGTAGTAGTTTTTGTAGTTGGTATTGGAAGGCTGTTATTTGCTTTAATAGGTGAGCTTACCGGATTGCCTTTAATTGATTTTTCGATAATAGGAGTAGGTGTATTATTCTTATTATCATTTTGCTTATCGTAGCTACAAGAAGAAACAAATAGCATTGTCAATATTAGCAAAAGTAGTCTAAAAACTAGACTTTTTAAAATAATGATTTCATATGACAAATTCATAAATCCTGTCTCCTGATTTCTGTTAGCTTATATTTGTAAAAATTAACTTATTTACATATGGTAGTTTAATTTTTATTAAAAAAAATTAACTTAAATATATAAAAATAACGCGGCAAAAAAGCCAATCATCATTCGCAACTACGTATAAAGGAAATTAGATTATATATCAAGGTAAAATTTAAAAATATTTGTTAATTCTAAATGCAAGTATAAAAATATTTAAAATATAAGTAAGTTATCAAGTGCTATTTGGTTGTCTTGAGTTTATAAAAATATAAAAATCTTAGTTTATATGCGGAAATACTTTAATCCACTAGCGGCAAGGCAACAAGAGTGTTGACAATACAACTAATTTGTTTACAAGTATCAAATGTTGTGGTACTTTTCCCGCCACATCTGTATTTTATGGCAGATGTGCGGTATAACTTGCTGTTAAGGGAGGCTTGATGTCGGTAAAATTTAGATTACAAAGATGGGGAAGTAAAAAGAAGCCTTTTTATTACATTGTAGTAGCTGATAGTCGTAAGGCCCGAGATGGCCGCATTTTGGAAAAAATAGGCACCTATGATCCCAATAAAAATCCTTCTGCCATTAATCTAAAAGAAGAAAGAGTTAAGTACTGGTATGGTGTTGGTGCCCGTCCTTCAGATACGGTCAAAAAAATCTTCAAAATTGAAAATGTGGAGTTGTAACAACTTAGCTAAGCCTAAAGCGTTGGTTAGGCGAAGAGTTTTTTTGATACTAATACAGATATTGTACTTTTTCAGTGTAATTAACTTAGGTTCTGTCTAAATGGAAACATTGATTCCTATAGGCAGAATTTCTAAACCTCATGGATTAAAAGGTTATCTTTTTTTACAATTATACAATAAATCTAGTTCTGATTTTCCCTATAACCCTATTATAATTAGAAAAAATAACAATCCCTCAGACGTTTCCGTGCAGGTAGAGGATGTTCGATGGGCCTCTAAGAGAATGATAATTAAGTTTACTCATGTTAATAATCGGGATGAGGCAGAAGAGATTAGAGATAGTGAAGTGTTGGTCACTGAAGAGCAATTACAAGAGAAGCTTGGTGAAGATGAGTATTATTTTTATAAAATAATCGGTTTTGAGGTTGTATCTATCACCGGGGCATCGTTGGGTAAGATTGTTAATGTTCAAGAGGGTGTAGCGCAGGATATATTGGTAATAGATTATCAAGGGCAGGAAGTTTTGGTACCTGCTATTAAGCCCTTTTTACAAAAGGTTAAACTTGATACTGGAGTAGTAATTATTGATCCGATTGAAGGAATGTTTGAATTGGACCCCGAATCTGGTTCTGATGTTGGATCTAATTCTGATTCTGGACCTAATTCTGACTCAGGATCTAACTCTGGATCTAGTACTAATTCTTGAGGTGTTTTGATGAGATTTGTAATTTTGACAATTTTCCCCCAGATGTTCGATTCTCCTTTCCAACAAAGTATTATTAAAAGAGCTTGTTCAGATAAGGAGGTCTCCATTGAGATAATAAATATTCGAGATTATGCGAGTGATAAGCATTCGAGAGTGGATGATGCTCCTTTTGGTGGGGATGATGGTATGGTCTTAAAACCAGAACCCTTATTCAAGTGTATTCGAGATTGTTTTAATAAATATGGGAAAGGGTTGGTTATTTACTTAACTCCAGCTGGAAAATCTCTTTGTCATAGAAAAGTAATTGATATTAAAAGCAAGAATAAAACTGTCTATTTATTATGTGGTCGTTATGCTGGTATTGACCAGAGAGTAATTGATCATTTTGTTGATGAGGAAATTTCGATAGGAGATTATGTTATTAGTGGGGGTGAGTTAGCTGCAATGGTTTTGGTGGATGCGGTTGTTAGACAGATTGATGGAGTCTTGGGGAATGATACATCAAAAGATAATGATACCTTTGTTGATGGTTGGTTGGAACATCCATTATATACAAGACCGGCTGTTTTTGAGGGAATAAAAGTACCTGATGTTTTGTTATCAGGTGACCATGGTCTTATTGAGAAATGGCAAAAGCAAAAGTCGATTGCTAAAACCAAAGAAGTTCGACCTGATTTATGTGAAAAAGTTGCTAAATCATGTAAAAAGACCGTTAAAAGTCAGATTAGAGGTTAAGAGAAATTTAGAGGTTAAGAAAAGTATGGGTTCCTGTTATTTAGGTTTAATACATTATCCTGTATATAATAAATATCATAAAATTATTACTACCGCGGTGACTAATTTTGACATTCACGATATCGCTAGAAGCGCTAAAACCTACGGAATTAAAGGTTATTTTGTGGTTCATCCTGTACATGAGCAGGTAGAAATGGTTCGTAAATTGGTCAATCATTGGCAAACTGGTTTTGGTTCAACTTTTAACCCGGATAGAAAGCAAGCTCTTGATAATGTTGATGTTGTTGCTAATTTAGATGAAGCTATCAAAGTCATCGAAAATGAGGAAGGTAAGAAACCTAAATGTATATTTACGGCTGCGGCATCAGATGGCAAGGTTTGGTCCTTTAATGAGATGAAAAAAGAAATGGCTAAAGATGATAATCCTTATTTATTAATTTTTGGTACGGGACATGGTATCGCCAAACAATTCTTTTCCAAAGCGGATTATGTACTTGAGCCTATATATGGTCCAACTGAGTATAATCATTTATGTGTTCGTTCAGCGGTTTCTATCATTTTGGACAGGCTTTATGGAATTAGGGGTTGATTATTGCACATAGATTAAGTATATAACAATATCCGTTTTGGGTTTGATTCTTATTTGAAGGATTTATTGATGAGAATACCAATTTTAGATCAGATAGAAAATGAAGAAATTAAAAGACTAGGAAAAAAGCCATATAAGTTTAGACCTGGTGATACCGTAAAAGTTCACTATAAAATTCCGGAAGGAAAGGACAAGTTTCGTCTGCAAGCCTTTCAAGGTGTGGTTATTAAAAAGAAAAAAGGCAAAATGGACGCAACCTTTACAGTACGCAAGGTTTCTTTTGGTATAGGCGTAGAACGAACGTTTCCGTTATATAGTCCACATGTAGCTAAGGTAGAAACCGTTTCTTTAGGTAAAGTTAAGCAATCTAGATTATATTATCTTCGTAAATTACGCGGTAAAGCTGCTAGAATTCAAGCGAGATATGTCCCTGCTTCTGAGAGGGAGTAATTTTCAATTTTGATTCGCAAGGTTCTTTTAATTCGATTTAGCTCAATTGGAGATATCGTTTTATCGACCGGGTTAATTTGCTCCTTAAAAGAAGCCTTCCCATATATTCATATCACCTATATTACAAAGCCTGAATATCACGATCTGCTATGTAACCATAGTAAAGTTGATAGGTTATATTTATATAAAGGTATACAAGATACCCGCGATTTTTTGAGAAGATCTGAATTTGACTTAATAATCGATGCTCATAATAGTCTTCGGTCTAATCTGGTTTGTTATGGAACGAAAAATGTCCTAAGAGTGCCGAAATATTTTTTTTCCAGATGGATGTCAGTTTTAACAAAGCGACCATCTATTTTTGCCAGACAGAATCTGAGAATTAAGGATTTATTACAAGATTTGGTCCAGAAAAAGATTTCTGGGATGAAGACGGGTTTTCCTACAGAATTGGATGTCGATAAGATAAAAGAAGAATCGATTTTACTAAGAATTAAGAAATCTATAAGTTCAAAAAATTCAAAATCCAAAACAAAAACCAGGCAAATTGAGTCTAATATTAAAATTGAATCTAAAATCAGTTATATTGTTGTGGTCCCAGGGGCAGCTTATAAATCTAAGCAATGGCCTCAGGAGTATTTTGCTTCGTTGATGAACTCTCTTTCCACAAGACTTTCAAATATGGTTTTTATTTTAGTTGGAGGGCAAAAAGATATTCCTACTGCCCAAAGCATTCAATCTGCTTTGAAAAAGAGAGTTAGGTGTATTAACTGGGCAGGGGAACTATCCATCATGGAATCGATGGCAATTATAAAAAATGCTGATTTAGTGTTGGTGAATGATACTGGCATGCTGCATGTGGCAGAATCTTTTAAGGTAAGAACCATTGCTTTTTTTGGCCCTACTACCAAGGATTTTGGTTTCTACCCATATCGAGAGACCACCAAAGTTATGGAACATGATTTGGATTGCAGACCATGTTCACTTCATGGCAAATCAAACTGCTCTAATAACATGTCTTGTCTTCGTCATATTAAACCCGAAGAAGTCTTGAAGGAATTGGTAGGTAAATTATCAACATGATTAGGAATATCTTCTTTCCCTTACTGGCAATTTTGTTCGTTTTTAGTCCCACGATAGTAAAAGGTGGTGATGTTTTAAAATTTGATCCCAGCCTTAAAAAAACATCTCATCTAGGTGGCCCTAAGGGAGGAGCCTGTGAAGTTATGAACACTAGTGGTGAAAGGTTTACCCCAAATAACCGATTCATTTATGAGCTTCTTGCGGTAAACAATTTAACTATCATCAGAGGTTCTGAAACCTTTAATCTAAATCCCAATAGTATGAGAAGTTATTTTTTAAAAGTCCTTTTAGATCCTCAAGTAGGGGATCTCTTCTCTGGAAGCAGTTATGGAGGTCATTTTTACATTGTGGAATCGCGAGAGGGAAATAGTGTTACATTGCGTTTTCTAGAAACAAGTGAAACAGAGACTTACAGCATTAAACACTGGATATCATTATATAGATATCCAGTGTTACCTAACGGGTTACCCATCCCATATATTCATAACGAAATATATTTTAACGGCCCCAAAAGCTTTAAGCTTACCGATGGTAAAAATTGGTATACTGTTTCAATTGGTGAAGGAACACACCAAGTTGCATTTGATAATAGACGTTGTCTAGCTGATAATGTATTTGGAGAGGGATTTATGAGTCCAGAAACACTGGGAATATTTGAGCTCGATGTTATGTCCGATACAAATACGATGTTGTATCGTCCATTTGGAGAAGAAGGTTTTAGGGGAAGTCGGAATCATGTTCTTCAACTTGTTGATTTAAAAAAGGTCGTGGTTAATGGCTCCGTATCATTTCATAGAGCAGGAAAAGTTATTTCAATAGATCCACAATCTCTACAAAGTCTAAAACAACAAATGTTGACCAATCCTGTGATAGGTGATGAATTTATTTTTGAAAATCAATATGTCTTTATAGAGAAAATTTCTATAGATGGAGCTTATGTCTTTTATAGAACGATAAATGGTGGTAGTGGTGGTGGAAGGCCATTGGAAAGTTTCGTAAGGGAGGCCACTCCTTTGTTACCAGGAGGTTACCCAATTCCCTTAGAAGCCCCTAGATAAAGATAAGATAGGTATTATTAGGGGCCTGATACGGAAGTAAAATACTGCAAATTGTATAGAATTTTTACTGGTATTGGAACCGAAATTAAGATAGCATCCTTTCGGTTAATTGTTGAGATATTTTGGTAAAAAATGAGTTTACATGTTTCAAATTATATATAGCTTTCTGTCATATATATTAATTTATCCGATATTGATTGTGAGTTCTCGGTTTGATCGATTATGTAGGGGTTTTTTTTCAGGAAGAAAGGGGTTAATTGATCGGGTACGCTCTTTTCGTGGTAAAATTGGACCTCAGACTGAGGTTATTATGTTTCATGTTTCTTCTGCCGGAGAATTTGAGCAAGCTAGGCCTCTGATTAAACTATTAAAAGATAGATATCCAGAAATTAAAGTAGTGGTTGGCTTCTTTTCTCCCTCAGGTATTCGCTTTATCGAAAGTATACGTTATTCAGACGCTGATTTTATAGATTTTTCTCCCTTAGATCTTTACTTTCAAGTAAAGATTTATTTAAATATTTTAAGGCCCAGTGCTGTTATTTTTGTACGATATGATTTGTGGCCCAATTTAATATTATCAGCGGTAAGTAAAAAAATTAAACTGTTTCTTATAGATGCCTGTACTCATACACAGTCAGCAAGTAAGTTTTTTGTGTTTAGAGGTATGTACAAGTTTTTACTATCAAAATTTAATAGAATTATGGCTATATCTCAAAGAGATGCTGTTTCTTTACAGAAATTATATGGGGTTGTAGACTCCATACTTCATGTTACAGGGGATACTAAGTTTGACCGGGTAATGGATAACAAAAAGTTGGGAGAAAACAATAATCAAAACTCTTACAATTTTAATAGAAACAAAATTTATTTAATTGCAGGATCCACTTGGCCTCAAGATGAAGAATGTTTATATTTTGCTTATCAGAAACTGGCAGTTACTTATCCAGATTTACAGTTGATCATTGTTCCTCATGATATAACTCGTATATCTGAGATTACTAGGCAGATTGAATCCCGAGACATATCTTTTAGATATTTACATGAGTTTAAGCAAAAAGATGAAATTTCTTGTGAAGGGATCATAGTTGTAAAACAATTGGGTATTTTAGCTAGTTTGTATAAACATGCTTCGATAGCCTATGTAGGAGGCGCTGTGTCAGGAAGGGTACACAATGTTGCCGAACCAGCAAGTATGGCAGTGCCGGTTATCTTTGGTTCCAGGTATCATAATTCAAAAGAAGCTATTGGCCTAGTCAGTAGAGGTGGAGCCATTAGTTTTAGCACTAAGGAAGAGTTTGTTGATGAATTAAAGACTCTTTTAGATAATAAAATTAGGTTATCCGAGATGGGTAACTATGCGTATACTTTTATAGAATCAAACTGTGGCGCCGCGGAAAGGTGTTTTTCGATTATTAATGAAGTAATTTAGAGAGTAATTTCTGTATAAATTATTTATTTGGCTTTTTCAGTGTGATCTATATAGTGTGAAATAAGAAGGTTTTATGGCAGATTCAAAATTGTTAATAAATTGTATGCCGTTTGAGTCACGGGTAGCTTTGGTTGAAAATGATCAAGTTGTACAACTTTATATTGAGCGTGAGAATTATAAAGGTATTGTAGGTAATATCTATAAAGGTAAAGTATTAAAAGTGTTGCCCGGATTGCAAGCAGCCTTTGTTGACATAGGATGTGAAAAGGCCGCCTTTTTATATGTTAATGAAGTAGTAGCTGCGACTTTGGACCAGGATGTTTTCGATGATTTGGACCAAGAATTTGATGAAGATTTAGCTGATGATATCGGAGCAACCATCAAAACTGAATCGGCCTCTTGTGTTGAGGAAGAAGAGGATTCTAAGCAAATAGTATCTGATCCTGAAATTACAAAAAAGAAGACAAGATTAATTCAAGATGTTTTGGAAGAAGGTAAGGAAATAATTGTTCAGGTAAAAAAGGATTCTATTGGTTCAAAAGGGCCAAGGCTTACCACTTATATTTCTCTTCCAGGGCGATATTTGGTCTATATGCCTAACATCAATCATATTGGAGTTTCAAGAAGAATTGAAAATGAGAAAGAAAGAGAGAGAGTATTAGGATGCATTAATGATATGGGTGAGGGAGAGGGAGGATTTATTGTTCGAACTGCCAGTGAGGGAGTTGGTATTGCAAAGTTAAAAAGTGATCATGCGTTTTTAACTAAATTATGGCAGGATATATGTCGTAAGGCCGAGAAATTATCTGCTCCATCTTTAATATATACAGAGGTCAGCATAGCGCTTAGGGCTGCCAGAGATCTTTTTACTAAAGATGTCGATCGTTTGATTATTGATAGCAAGCAAGAGTATCAAAAATTAATAAAATTTATTAATGCCTACTTACCTCGATTTCGGAAAAACGTGGAATTCTATGAAAGAGAAGAACCGATATTTGCCAAGTATGGTATTGACCTTGAAGTAGCTAGGGCTTTGGGCAGTAAGGTATGGCTAAAATCTGGTGGATACATAATTATAGAGGAAACAGAAGCTTTGACCTCTATTGATGTCAATACCGGTAGATATAAGGGGCATAAGAATTTAGAAGAAACTAGTTTACTAACAAATCTGGAAGCTTCAAAGGAAATAGCGCTTCAAGTTCGTCTTAGGAATATTGGCGGTATAATCATTGTTGATTTTATAGATATGGAAAAAGAAGAATATAGAGAGAAAGTATTTACAACTCTTTGTCAAGCGTTTCAATCAGACAGGGCAAAGGTAAATATACTTCCAATGTCTGAAATTGGTTTAATACAGATGACCAGAAAGAGGGTGAGAGAAAGTATAGGTAAGGTGTTAACTGAAAAGTGCCCCATTTGTGAAGGGTTGGGAAGAGTCAAAAGCTCTAAGACGCTTGCTTACAGTATTTTGCAGGATGTTTATTCAGCGTGTTTAAATGAAGATTTTAAAAACCTTAATATTATAACTTCCAAAGATGTTATGAATCAGTTTTATAGTGAAGAGAATATAGTTTTGGATCAATTGGAGAAAAACCTTGGGATAAAGGTGAAAATTGAATCTAAAGAAAATGTCGCGAGAGATTATTACGAGTTTATTTTAGAATGATAAAAATTTTATAGGAGTTTATTATATGGAAAAATTAAAATGTTTATTGGTTTTAGTTTGTTTATTATTTGGGCCGCTGTTTGAATCAGAATTAAAAGCTGTTTTTCTGAATGCTGACGGATACTATGCCTTACGGGGTGAGTTTGCCAAGAATAGGGCTTTAAATGATGAGATTTTTTCTCGTTATGATGTTATACGTCATCGGCTTTGGCTCACTCTTGATTTTAAATTAACCGATAAATTGTCGGTGTTGTCGAGTGTAGGTGCCTTTTATACAGATGGAGAGGATTACTTAGGTGATCATTATGCAAATAAGGAACTAATTGGTCAATATGATGAATATAAAAATTCTTCAGCTTTTAGTCATCAATTAGATCCTGTAAACTGGGGTGTGTATAGACTATGGGCTAATTATTTATCAGATTACGGTAATTTTATTTTTGGGCGTGCCCCTAAACATTTTGGTTTGGGGTTATATTATAACGAAGGCCGTGGTCTTTTTGATTCACAAAACGATACCGTGGATCAAGTAGCTTATTATAATTCGCTAGGAGCATTAAACTATAGGGTGGGATATGATAAATTTCAAGAAACATCCAGTTGTGTGACTCCATGTACTGATGTCTTTGGTGCAATAAACGGATCAGATGATATGTATGGATTTTATATTTCATTAAATTATAAACTTGAAAAACGAGTATTTGATTTTTATTGGGAACAAATAAGAAGGGGGCTGGACGATACAAAGATCAATCTTTACTTATTAGCGGCTAATTTGGATTTTTTCCCTTTTTTCTTGAGAGCTGAGATGGATGTTATGGATGGTAGGACCCAGGATCAGTGGGTAAAAAAGAAATTGGGGGGATTGGATCTTGATGCTGAAACCAGTAATAAAGTAAAGGGGGTTTCTTTTTTAATGCAAACAGGGTATCAGTTCTTAGCTAAACATCAAGCGCAAGTAGATTTTGGTTATTCTAGTGGTGATCCTGATTTGTTTGAACAATCAGATTCTCGCGATAATTCTGCCAAGTCATTGGGTTTTCATCCCAATCATCGACCGGCTTTATTAATGTTTAATTATCCAGTAGAAATAATGGAGCTGTCAGATTCTACCACATATTCAAATACACCACTTTATTCTGATGGGGTGTTAAATGCTTTTTATATAAAACCATCTTATCAATATAAAGGTTCTTCATTTGGCTCGATTACGGTTCAAGGAATTTATGGTTGGCTTAATAAAACAAATCCAACCGAGGGACAGATGGGATATGATAAGGAGCTTGGCTTTGAGCTTGATGTTTTATATCATAAATTACTTACACCTCAGATAGGTCTTAATTTGGACGCGGGGCTTATGTTGGCTGGAGATGCATGGAAATCGGATGATGTTAGCGCTAAACATTCGTATTTATTTCAAGCTACGATGCAATTTTTGTTTTAAACTATTTTATTGAGCTACAGAGCAATTTTTGTTTTAACAGATATATTGGAAGCGAGAGGAAAATCTAATTTAAAGGTAGTTCCTTCCTTTGGTGTGGATTCGACGGTAATTGTTCCGTTGTGTTTGGATACGATTTCGTAGCAAATACTAAGACCAAGTCCGGTTCCTTCTTCGGCAGGTTTAGTTGTGAAGAACGGTTCAAAGATATTTTTGATGATATCCTCTGGAATTCCGTCACCGTTATCTGATATGGATACGGTGCCTTTTTCATCTGTTTGAGTTGTTTGAATTGATATATCTCCTGGTGATGACGTGGCATCAATGGCGTTTTGGAGAAGGTTAAGGATCACTTGTCCTAGTTGTCCTTCGTCGCAGAGTATTTCGAAATCGGATATTTGGTCGGTTTTTATTTCGACGTTCTTTTCAAGCAGGATTTTTTTAGGTATAAGGTTAACGGTACTGTCGATGATTTTTTTAATTGATAGGTTCTTTTTGGGTTCTTCATCAGACGATTTTCTAGAAAATATTCTTAAATTATTAACTAGTGTTTTTATTCTTTGCACTGAGTTTGCCATAGTATTAAAAACGTATTCATTGTCCGACATGTGATCTTCGATATTTGAAGTTTTTTCAATATATTGAATTTCTTCTAATATACTATTATCTTTCGACTTGATATATTTGATATATTTTTCTCTAATTTTATTCAATGTTATGACATCTTTTTTAACATCGGGAAGGATATTGTATATAAAATTTATTGGACCTTTTAAATCATGATTGATTCCCGCCATAAACCGCCCTATTGCGGCCATTTTTTCGGATTGGATGAGGGCGTCTTGATGTTTTTTTATTTCTTCTACTTGTTCTATCACCTTTTTTTCAAGGTTTTCTAGGAGATCTCTATTTTCTTGTTCTAATTTAAATCTATCTATAGCTCTATTAATTCGAATTTCGAAATCATCGTCATCCCATGGTTTTTTGATATAATCGAAAACATGGGCTTTTCTTACAGAGTCGATAACGACAGCTTCATCTGAATATCCGGTGACTAAAATTCGAATGGAGTAGGGACATATTGCACTTGCTTTTTCAAGAAAATCTGTTCCCAGCATTTTTGGCATACGTTGATCTGACATGATGATCCATGGTTGAAATTCTTTTAAGATAGACAAGGCTTCTTGGGGATTTTCGAAGGTTTTAAAGTCCCATACATCTTGATACATCAAAAATATATTTCTCAATATGAATTGTTCATCGTCTAAGTATAGTATTTTAGGTCGTGTCATATTTTTCCTCAGTTAGGTTAATTGGCAGTAGAATTTTAAATATAGTACCTTTATTTTCTTCTGATTTTACAGAGATCTCTCCTTTATGTCGATCGACTTCTTTTTTAACAATATGCAGTCCTAAACCTGTCCCTGAGCCAACTTCTTTTGTGGTGAAAAAAGGATCGAATATTCTGTCTTGGATACTCACTGGTATTCCGCAGCCATCATCGGTAATTTCTATTTCAACATTGTTGTTGGATTGTCGAGTCGATATTTTAATACGACCTTTTTGTTTAGTAGCTGCTATAGAATTAGTAATTAAGTTCATAAAAATTTGATTCAAACCTATAATATCTCCGAACACTTCGTGTTTAATATCTACGTCAATTTCAAGTTCAATCTGTTTAGAGCTTATTCTATGTTTTAGCAATGTTTTTACAGAATCAATTATTGTTTTTATAGAAACTATTTTAAACTTGGCCTGGTTAAGTCCTGTGTAGTTACTCAGGCTTTTTATGATATCAAAAGTAACACCTAACCCTTGTTTCATGTTATTGAGACATTCGTGGATTACTTCATTTTGAGAATGGTCTTCTAGTTTTTTGATACTTCGACGTAAAGGTCCCATTCCTGTACTTACGCATGCCAAGGAATTATTAATTTCGTGAGCGATACCAGCAGATAAAGTTCCTAAAGAGGCAAGCTTTGATGATTGAATAAGGTCTGCTTGTTGTTCTTTGATTTTACCAACAGCTTCAGCAATTTTTTCTTCTAATGATAGATTTAACTGCTCTAGTTTACTATTAGCTATTTCTTTTTCTTTATTTGAAATATTTATTTTATCTACTAAACCTAAGGCAAAGAAGATGATTGATAAAACAGAACCTATATGTAAGCCGTATTTGCATATAAATGTATTTGGTATCATTCCAGCTACATTTAAATTGAAGAGTATGGCTCCAATGATTAATGTGGAATATCCTATAAGGAAAAATATGGCTGTGCGGTTGTTATTGATAACAGCTTTAATTGCCACAAATAAAACAAAAATTGGCACTGTATTTAACATTATTACTAGTATTTTTATTGTGTTAGATATACCATTAATAGGTAAAATCATCATGATAAATAAGGTAAAGCCGACAATAATCCTTAGAATATTGTGCGAATATGGTGCTGTTTTTCTGGTGTTTAAATATATCATTGATGTAATACCTGCCCAAACAAGGGAATTCCCGATAATTAAAGGGCCGGTCCAATTATGCCAGTTGGGCGAATTAGGCCAAAGATATTTGAATAAATATCCATGTACATAAGCTCTATCAATTCCCAGTGCTAATACATATGCAAAATAAGCGAAGAAATTAATATCTCGTAAAAAGATAAAAATTATAAAACCAAAAACAGCCATAACTAACATTATCCCTAAATAGGTACCTAATAAATAATTCTGGTTTAAACTTTTCTTTTGAAATTCTTCTGGTGTCCAAAATTGGACATTTATTTGCAAAGGATCGTTTGAAATGATTCGTAAGTAAATACTTTTTGTGTTGTTCCGGGTGAGTTTAAATGGGAAAATATAGTTTTGACTAATAAAACCTCTATCTTTGTACACGAAAAGGTCTCCCTTAGATTTTTTTACAAGTATTTTTCCATTATGCGTTTCAAAATAATCTATTCTATCAATTAGTGGCCAACCAACTTCCAATAACCAATCATGTTGTGTTCTGTTATTGTTCTGTAGAATTATTTTTATCCATAAAGCAGAATTAGAAAATCCATAATTTAGTTGATTTCTATTTACCTTGGTGAGTTGTTTTCTGTTGTTAAAACTCATAATGTCTTCAACTGTCATTTTTCCAGTAGTATCTTCAATGTAGCTAATATTTTTATTTAAGGAGGAAACGGAATTATTTGCAACGATAGTCTTAAACCCTATAATATATATAATTATTACTAGGATAAATTTCATTAATAAATTATTCATAGTTTTTAATATTGTTTAAATTATTTCGCGATTTTCAAAATAGTCTATAACTGGTTTAAATTTTTTAAATATAATTGGTGAGACTGAATTTCCTTTTTTAAATTCTTTTAAGTCGATATGAATTACATTAATTTTTACACTATGTTCTTTATAGAAACACGAAACACCTAATGTATTGAAACCCATGCGCTTATATGTTGCTAACTGTTCATCCATGCTTAATCCTATGATATATTTATGTCCGGTCTGTAATGCTATTAAAAGCCCTTGCTTCATTATTTCTATAAATAAATCTGTTTCTCGATATTCAGGCAATATGCATATTTTTGTGGTTTCTATTAAAGATTTGTTAAATATATTTTGGGGTAGTTTCATGTCGTATTTGCTAATAATTTCTGACCTAGAAGGATCGTTATTTATGAATGTTGTTCTTCCTGACGCAATCATTTTTCCATGAGATCTACAGTAGAATATACGCGAATAAGCATCAAATTTATCTAGCATATCTGCTGGTTTAAGTTTCTTTAAATTTGGGTTATCTGCACTATATGCTGCAAGGCGGAGGTTCAATAATTCATTCATTTCCTCTTTAGAGTTTATATAGTCGAAATTCAAATTGCTACTTATGCGTAGTGTTCTAAATCCCATTTTACTCAAGGATCTGGGATTCTCTTTGGGGTGTGTAATCAATAAATACTCACCTAAAGCACATTTAAAGTCAGTGGGAGGTAAAATAAATTCAATTCCAATGCGAAATCTATTATCGTTTTTTAACAAGCGAATATTTTTGATTTTACATTTAATTGTAAACACTCCGTGAGTTGAAATACATATATTCAAAATGAAACACATGTTCTTTAGAAGAATATTATTGCGTAAAGAGGTATGTAAAGTGGCCCCTTCTGGACTAAAGTCTTTTACTAAAAAAAAGAGTCTTTCATTGAATATAAATGGATGTTCACACCATGCAGCAACAGTTAAAAAACTGTTAGTTTTTAACCGTGCATTAGCCCGATCAATCTCTTTAGGTGGTTGAGTATGTCGTTCAGAGAAGTTTTTTATTCCAAGTTTAAGCATTTTTTTCCCTGAAATACGTGCTTTCTGCTTACTGACCACGATTCCAACTGTATGATAACTTCTTTTACAAGTGAATTTGTATTCGAGTTTTAAGAAATCACCTACTTTGAAAATATCATTTTCTTCTACCGCAATACCCACGCCTTCGGGGCTCATATCGATTATACTGCCTTCTATTGTGCTTTTCTGACTTCTTAATTCTACTTTGAGGTTTTCGCTTAGATAGAATTTCCGTCGTTTTAATTTTCTTTTTTCGATATTGATCGATTTAGATATGTGTTTTTTTTCAGTGCCTTTAGCTTCTTTCGTCATTTTTTATTCCAATAAAAAACTAAGTTAAATTATACCGTTTTGGTGCAATTATATTATTGGGATCTAAAGTCCTTTTTAGATCCCTTGTAAATTGCCAATGTAAGTCATTCTCATCTATCACTGTTTCCATTTTATCAATACCCACTCTATAGGGATAATAACCGGTTGCGATTAATTTGTCATAAAGTGCGTTAATACATCGTTTGGCATTGTTAACTGCTTTACTATCATTTTTAGGAAAATCTAGGCTAATAACACCTTCAAGGCACTTGAAACTTACTGGATTCAAAGTAACGGCTAATTGAGTAGAATATTGATTATTTATTGATTTTATAATTTCTAAAAGGTGGGAAGTGTCAATTTTAGTCATTGGCGCAAAGGGAAGACAGTAAATGTAACCACAGGGTCCCAAGTCAGGTTTTTTTGTATCCCATTTGGTAAAATCATTCGTACATGGCCAAAATAAAGTCTTTAAAGTTGCATCTGTTGGGACTCCACTAGTGAGACCTCCTAGAATGTCAGAAGCGTTAAGAAGAGCTAGATAATCTCTCTGGCCCAATATTCTGCAAATACCTTTTAGTACTTTAATGATTTTGGGAGTTGTGAAAATAATTTTCCCAAAGGGTTTGAGTTCTTTTTTAATCCTTTTTTTGATAGGTTTAATTAATTCTGAATTACCTTGTATTGAGCCAATTGCCCACCATTTACCGGGGAAAAGTTTGGGAATAAGACTTTCAATTTCTGCTTTATTCTTCTTAATACCCATTTTCGCAAATTGTTCAAATAATAGGGGCGCTAGACCTGGATAAAATCGTTGTTGATTAAATATATGCGGTATACAGTGCAATACCTTACTTTTTAAAAGATCTTGGATAACCACTATTAAGTCAGGCAAGCATTCTTCATTTTGAATAGAAAGATTAAAGGATAAATGCTTTTCTCCTTTGGGAACCAGGTCAATAGTAGCAGATGTTACTATTCCATAGTTTGATTGAAAAAATAGACCATCAAATGAGGGACCAATACCATGCTTATATAAATGATTTGTCTTGGCGTTGGAGTAATGACTAAATCCAGTATTTATAATCTTTTCATTACCTAAAACTACTTCTAACGCAGATATGTTTTCTACTCTGGAGGAATTGTATGCAACACCTCTTTCAAGCGCATTACCAATAATACTGGTTTCACTACCTGCACCTGTCACGTCTAAAAAAAAAGAACATTTATCATCGCTCAAATATTGAGCCAGCTGTTTTTGTGTGACACCTGCTTCAATGACTGCATATCCTAACTGGGTGTTTACTTCTTTTATATGATTCATTCGACTCAAATCCACAATCACACACCCATCGACTACTGGTAAACTTGATCCTAATCCCCAATTCTTACCCTGACTAATCGGGTAAAGAGGAATTTGGTGTTTATTAGCAAGGCGCACAATTTCAACAACTTCATTTTTATTGGCCGGTTTTACTACTAAAGGGATAGATCTTTCTAAACAATTTGTGTTTGCATGATAATCCGTGATGGAATCACCACTTAAACAGTTTTTCGCGCCCAATACCTGAGTACATGCCTTAATGAAATCTTCCAAGTTACTATCCCTTATAATTCCATTTTATCTAAATTATACAATATTATTTTCTTTAATAATTTTGCCATAATATCCTGTAAATATAAAGGTCTTTATCCTTTTTCAGCAATTCAGAGTGTAAAATATTCAACAGTGTAAAAGTTCATAAACAAAAAT
>CAZJDM010000058.1:0-23811 GCA_964544765.1 uncultured bacterium | reverse complement strand
GTTGATTTTTGGTCCAGCTCATTTTGATATTTTCAGGATCAATGGCTTCTTTATCTGTTGGTTTTTTTAATTCGATATTATAATCGCTCACAATAAAAGTAAGTAATCGACTAAAATCAGACGTTTTTTGAGATGCAGCTACTGATTTTACCCTCAGTTTATATTTACCAACCGCTGGTTTTTTAATTTCATACCACTTATCTTTGGTTTCACTTTCTTTTCCATTTACTTCCACAACATAATATTTAATAGGATCACCTATATTAAATTTACCTTGCCATTCGATCTTTATGTTGTCGGTACCTACGGGTAAATAAATTTCTGATTTAGTAGGAACAACATCGGGCCTACCTGGACCAACATCAATCGTTTCATAAGGACTCCATCTACCCTCTCTTCCATAAAAATCAACCGCTCTAACTCGATAGTAAAACACTCCATAATCCAAGGGGAGGTTGAGAAAGTTCTCTTCTAATGAAACGAATAGAAATAATCTGCCAAAGTATTTACTTTTTGACACTTGTAATTGATAATACCGCGCTTTATCCATTTTTTCCCAGTTAAGAGTCACTTCGCTGGCCAAAAGGATAGAGGGTATTATATATAGACACCAAGAATATAAAATCGAAATAAAAAATTTTGCTCCCATAAAAATATATTAACTCTTTGCATTTTCTATTTCAACTAAAGGAAATATTATGTAAATTCTGATATCATATGAATGTTAGTTTCTATTTAGCATTTCATCAATAAAAGGGAGAATCCAAATTGAGTAAGGTTATTATAGTCTTATCGATTAATATTATTATTGTTTCTTCTGTTTATCTCTGGTTCGATCAACATAAAAGATCATCTAATCTTCTGTATAATAAGCCGGTAGCTATTTTATTGGAGAAGCATAATAAGGTAAAAAAACGTAACCAGACTAAAATTGGATGGCAAATAATTCACCAAGGAGAAGAGTTATTAGAACAGGATATTTTAAGTACCTCTCAAAATTCCAATGCTGACATTTCTTTACAAGATAACACCCGGATATTTTTATGCTCTCATACTCGCCTGGCCCTTCATCTAAATCAGCAGCGACCTTATATAGAACTTTTAGCGGGTAATATCATAATTGATAGAAAAGGATTGGAAAAACCCTCCTGGCACCTAAAAAGTCGTGGTACAATTATTAACCTTTTAAAGTCTACCACCCAATTTAATATAGAAGATAATTCAGACAATTCCCTCATCGTTCTCAAAGGAGAAATTAATTTCAACCCTCCCATAGACTTATCAGGTAGTTCACAACAAAAATCTAAGACTGGAGATATTGTTATAATTCATCCAAATGGGAAAACTCAGATTAAACCCAATGTTCAACCCTACTTGCTGTCACCTCATATGAATGAAGTGATATTAACAACCTCCAGAACCCACATGACCAAATTCATCTGGAACTCTAAAGAGGTTCTAAACACAGTATTTCAATTATCCAACTCCCCACTATTCAATACTCTACTTATGGAAAAAATATTTCAAGAGGAATCAGATGTTCAATTAAAGTTATCATCGGGAACTTATTATTGGAGAGTATTAAATCGGTCCTCTATAATTACTGAAAATAAAAATTCTGCTTTTTATAAATTCAAAATTATTAAAGAAACACCTATTTCAATTTTAACTCCCTCTAATAATTCAGAATTTAAACAAAAACCCCAACTAAACATCCCTTTTATGTGGACCACCAGCCCTTCAATAATTCAATCAAAAATACAACTATATAAAGATGTCTATTCCAAAATACTGCAATGGGAATCTGATTATATTTCAATGCGTAATCCTCGCTATACTGTATCTCTCCCTGATCTACCAGTTGGAACATATTATGCCCGTATTTTGGGAAGAAGATCTCAATATCCTGGGCAAGTATTTTCTCGTGCGGTATCTTTAAAAATACTCCCTACCAAAAATAATAATACTTCTTCTAATTTTCCTTATTCTTCCAATTCCACTAATAATGGTTCCAATACCTCTAATTACCCGGATTCGCGTCCAACTTTTAGTTCCAATAATGTAAATATTTCAGGACAATTAAACCTAATATATCCACCTATTAATCATATTCATCCACTGCCTTATGGGAATAATAATAAAAATAATAATAAAAATTCCCGTAAAAAAAAGTCGCGCTTGTATTTTTCCTGGACAGCATCTAATAATGCCACTGAATATTTATTTTTATTTCTAAAAGCTGATAAAACTGTTTTAAAAGAAAAAAGAACCCAGAAGAATTCGTTAATATTACCTATGAACCAACCAGGGGAATATTATTGGCAAATTGTCTCTTATAATAAGAAGAAAGAAAAGATTGGAACTTCCACTAAAAGAAAATTAAAAGTGATTGCTTTCGATCCTTTACCTGCTCCTCAGGTATATAGACCATCTTTAGATAAGTCTGAGAAAAAAAAATCTAAACAGCGTTAGCGGCCCAATATTCAAGTTGATTATTAATAAAGGTAGAAAAAGGAACTATATCTTCTTTAGTTGAGGCTGTTTCCAACGATAATATATAATCATCCCTCTTTTCAGTGCGAATAACGTTCCAGTTATATCCACCCGAAATAAACATTAAGTTCATAATAAATCTTCCAATTCTGCCATTACCATCCATATAGGGATGTATAAAAACAAAAATGAAATGTCCTAAAACAGCTTTAACCCAAGCACTTTCTTCATTTTGTAATAATGAAAACAGAACTTCCATACAATCTAATACAGCATGAGATGGAGGGGGAACATGTCTGGAGTTAACAATATAAACCTGTTGATTCCTATAGCCGGCTAAGGTTTCTGAGGGTAATAAATTTGCTTGCAATAAAGGCGCGTGTAGCTGTCTGTACCAAGATTGAAGGTTTTCTTCTAAAACAACTCCCGGTGATTTCCCATCGTATATTTCTTGAATGCTATTCATAACTTCTTTAAAAGAATTAGAGTATCCTTTCGCTGCTAATGCATCATATTGCTTTTTGTCACTTTCAACATGCTGCGGATCCCACTCGCCTGATTCTATTTGAGTAATTAAGCTTTCTGTGACTTGATACCCTTCAATAGAAAGTGAGTGATATGCATCTTTATTGTAGGTCTCTCGAATCGCATCAACTGTTTTATTTAGATCTCTTTTTTTAATTCCTGGATCCTTAGGAATCATAGGGATAATCTGTTTTCTCATCATGTGCCACATTTGTTTGATTCTACCGACATATGACGAAGATACCTTTGACATCCCAAATGTGGGTACAAATTTTTCAAAAGGATCAAGCGTTTTTAAAGTAAATCCCGCAACTTTTAAGTCATCGGTTAATTGCCTCGCTTTGGCTGTATCACCTATTTTGTTATAAGCACCGATTATTCTTTCGGCTGAAGAAATTAACTCTTGGCTAAGTAAAATGTTGGAAATCTCTGATACAGCTAGAGAAGATGTTTTAAGAACGATTTCAATATTACGTGGATGATTTTGATAATAAGATGGAGTTAATCGACAAATGGCGCTGGCTATAGTCATAAGATTAACACCGTTATGCTGCTCCATTTGGGTTGGAAAGTTATTAGCATCGGTAATTAATAAAATGGAAGTACTATGCAACAATTCAACTGTCGTGTTACTGGCTTTCTTAGTTAAGATTATAATTTGGGGTGGAATAGTTGTTATACCAGCATGAAAGCTCAGTGATGACTCGGCAGAAACACAATAACCATCTTGCCCAAAACGTTTAGATAAATAGTGCTTGATAAAACTCCAAAAACTACTATACCAGACAGTTTTTCCACTTCCCCCTTCGGGCGTACTTAAAAGATACCAACCTTTTATAATTTCTGTTAGGTATCTTGCGGCAATGAGTCTCTCTCTATGCTTTCTTTCAAGATCTGATGAGGTAAGAATACTATCCTTACAAACATCATTGGCTATCTTTAAAGATTCAGCTAATAATTGGTTTCTCTTTTTACGCATCCTAGTAGGTATACCTCCTATTAATTAATGCTACTATTTATTAGAATTTGATGCAATTAATAATTAGAACTTGTTACGTTTATTTACTAGAAATACAAGCGGTAATTTACTAGAAAATACTGTACAAATATAATACAAACCAATGGCGTTGTGATTTAATGCACTAATATTATTATATAATACTGCTATATTTCTATTTCTTATATTATCTATTAAAAATACGCATATATTTTATCCGCTAGAAATTTGGGTGAATTAATTACTAGAAATTAGAGCCATTATACAAATAAAATGGCTCTATAAAAGCTATATTGAGCATAAGATATGCATTAATAGATAGCGGATTCTTGAGTACTCAGATAGATAACTATTGCGTATTCGCAACTGGTTGCGAATTTAGGAATATATTTAAATAAGCACGCGTAAAAAATTGGAGCTTAAGCGAAGATCCACAAGCATTAATATAATCAAGTCCAACCAAATTACGTAGATAACATTGCTTAGCGGCAATATGTTCGGCATAAATCAAACTGTTTTTTCTCACCGTATTCAAAATCATAAGCAAAAAGTCATCATCTGATAGTTGTGAAGATGTTATTTCACTGAATTTAATAATCGGTTTAACATCACTCGGTCGAAATCGAACTACTAATGGCAGTTCCACTTTCCTTATCTCCCAGGTTTCGCCATTATCTAAAGTAAATCCACCTAAAAGACGGAATTGAATATTTTTTGAATCCTTATGTCCACGGTACATCCAAAATTGCTTTTCTTCTTCAAACCCCCTTTTGGCACTTATACTTAGGGATAACCTACACTCAGTATCTTTAGAAGTTCGCAACAAAATCGTATTACTTAACAGGAAATAAGCTTTAGTGGTATGACATGGAATTGGAGAATCAGATGTCTCATTTGAAAGATATTCCACAGGTTCTTCGGATATGAACGTATCTGGTGCGAGCGTATCCGTTAAGTTGTTATTAATTGATTCATCATTAATCAAATTCGCTTTTGGAGGTGAACCATCTGGTGCAAATAATTTCAATTTTCTATTAAGTTTTCCTAAGTCTCCATTCCTTTTTGCTTCCAATGCATCACGAGTATATTCAAGTTGAAGTCGATATGGTACTGTACCATCAGGATTGATACCAGATATTATATCAAAGGACCCTTTACCCCCGTTATTTGCGGCTGTTTCTAAAAGAGTATCTAAAGCTACAAGTTGTCGTCGTATACGTTCAGTTTTTACTACCGCTTCCTGAATTCCATTACTGATATTACCGGTATGATCATCAAACGCATTTTCCACAGGTTCCCATGGTTTTCCATCTTGAAATTTCAATAGAACACCATTCACAAAATGTGTAACACTTTCGCCTGCTTTTTTAAGTGGTGTAAAAATTGCAGAACCAAAACCTTCTTGTGTTGCCTCAGCTCCGGCTTTAGGGCTATCTTCAGGACTATTAAAAAAACCTACAACTGTATCTACACCTTTTTTCCCTGCCTGTCTCGCACTATTAAAGGCATCTACAATTGCCTTCGCACCACCAGCAGCTGCATTTTCCGCTGCATCTAAACCTCCAATAACTGTGTCTCTCACCGTCTTTGCGCTCGTATTAATGGTATCTACCATAGGTTTTAGGGGCTCTCCATTTTGAGAAGCCTGCATTAAACCATCCCAACCTAGTGCTAAACCTTCTGGAGAATATACTTGTACTGCTCTATTTACCAGTTCATCTATTTGAGAGTTCAATGCATCCACTGTTGTTGTAGCTCCGTCCACCATATGATGAAGAGCCATTTCAGCTCGAGTCAGACTTCTGCGCACTACCTGCTCTCCACTATCAACTGCATTTCCCACTGCATTTCTTGCTGTTTTGCCTGCTGCCCGGACAACTTGATCCGTCTCCCAAAGAAAGTTGGTTATTTCCATTCTGGTCTTTGCCACCGATTCTTTCAACGGATCAGTATAGGGTTTTAAAGCAAGTTCAGCATTTAGAGTAAGTTTAACTTCTTCGGGAGGAAGACCTGCAAGTGCTTCAGCGGCTTTTGCAGGAAGCTCTGGTTTAATTTCTTGGTATAATTCGCCAGGTAAACCTGTTCCCGTTCTCTCCCTACCAAACTCAATCAATCCTGTATATTCAGCATTTCCCGGATTAGGTGCTTTTGCATCCTTTTTTGTAGTAGTTCTAATCACCTTTTCTGCAGGATATTTTGGTAAGTATGAGTCTTTCGAACCACTGGTCCAAGAAGTGGTTCGATTCTTTGATGAATTAGTGGCATTAAAATATTCTGTTTTTGGAGTATCTCCATTCACTATCGCAACGGCATCTAACGAACCCCACTGTTGAGGTGTTCCAATTCTTGTTACTGCGCCGAGACCTTTTCCTGCCGTAGACCCTGTAATACACACAAAAGTTTCCTCATCAACAGGTGTATTAGCCCTCACCTTAGTAACTGTACCGGGATCCTCTAGTACCACCTCATAAACAATATCTTTTAAATCTTCACTTAAATTTTCCAACAGATAGACTTTACTGGGAAGATCCAAATAATCACTACTGAATGCGGTATTTAATTTTCTGGTATTCCTATCTAACCAATTTTTTAAACTATCTGTTGCTTCCTCTTTGCTTCCTCCTTCTGGAGCAGCCATCAATAATGGCGCTTTCTGTAATAGCTCACTCACAAGACCCGGTAGTCGTTTCTTAATTTTTTGATCTCGAAGCCACTCCTCAGTACCAAAATTATTATCTTCCATTCGGCCATCGGCACTTTTTTCATCTGACCCTCGCTTCTTACTATCGCTTATGAGTACATCCAACGATCCACCAATCTGTCTTTTTAAATAATCTATTCTCTTTGACACTACTTTAGTGTTTATTTTTGGTGCTGTTTCAGGGGGTTTGCTTCTATCCATTTTAGTTTTAGTTTCTAGGGATTTCTCAAATTGTATTGGGTTTTCAGAAGCATAAATACTACAAACATCTTGAGGCCCTGGAGTACCAACCAAACAAAATCCTGGACCACTTGATACTTCTCTTTTTTTATCTAGTTCTTCCATCGCCGAGGCAACTAAATTCATCCCTGATTGATAGAAATTCAAATACAACACACTGTAATCCAATTCGTCTTCTGTTTTAAAATCATTAAATAACGATTGGGATCCATGCGGTTTGGTATTATTTAAACTATCGTCCATGCCACAATATAGATTTACTAAACTAAAGCACAATATAGCGACAATAGTACTAGGCGTAATCCTAAGTTTCTTTAACATTTGACCCCCAAACTTAAGATATTAAAAAAACGTTATAAAATTTTGTTGTTATAACGCAGTCCTAGAATTCTTTTCGGCAAACACACGTCTTTTATAAAATGATCGTTTTTACATTAAAAAAATAAATATGTTATAGCATGCTAAAATACTTCAATTAAGTAAAAATTCAATGAATTTCACTGATTTTATCTTAATCATTTTATATATATTATATATTTTATCAATTATTGCTTTACATTTTATAAAATTAATGTATATTTGCTAGTAGCTTTATTGACTTATGAGTCTTGCTTAACTCTAAAAAGGAGAAATTTAATGAAAAAAGTATTTTCCTATATACTAGTAATTTCATTATTACATTCAAACAATTACATGTTTTCAAAAACTCGTTCAATCGATCAAATTACTATGAATAGTTATACGCTAGATAATCTCGAAGGAAGTGATGATCCAGTTGATTATACATCCCTTAATACAAGTTCAGGTATCAGAGCAAATGTAAATCAGCATCTACAAAATTACATTGAGCAACATGGATATGATATTTCTTTGGCTGAAATTGGCGAGGTATTAAATGATCATTTGAGTACCATTGGAATAGAATTAACCGGCACGCCATCAGAAAAAGTAAACCAATTAATCAAAATAGGTTTAATTACGCCATGGGAGAAAGGCAGAATAACAAACTTGCAAGAAAAACTAGCACGCGGAGCCATTACCCTAGAAGATCCCCTAAACAAAAACTTTTTTCACGCAATGAATGGAACCCAAGTGGTTTTAATCGGAAAATTATTGGCTTTGATCGTTATTGCAGCAATATTAGCAATTACTTTTTTCGCTTATGTCGCATTGGACACTATGGGAGCCTTTAAAAAGAGAAAGTATAAACATTGAAATAAGTTTAGAAAGATTGCCAAAACTACTCCCAACCAAATAACCCAGAGAAAACTTGACATAACAAGTAATAACCGATAATTACCTTAAATATTATGGTTAGAACCATCGTATTAGCCATTCCAAGAGGTTTCTGCGCAGGCGTAAAACGCGCTATTAATATTATAGAAAAAGCCCTACATCTATATGGACCACCTGTTTACTGTAGAAAAGAAATTGTGCATAACAGCCACGTTGTAGAAGATTTTATCGCCAAGGGGGTAATTTTTGTCAACGAACTGGATCAAGTTCCCCAAAGTGCAACAGTAATATTTAGCGCTCATGGCGTTGCGCCAAAAGTTCGTGAGGAAGCCCGAAAATCCAACTTAAACATTATTGATGCCACCTGCCCCCTAGTTACCAAAGTTCATAATGAAGTAAATAAATATGCCAAGGATAACAATCATATTCTTCTTATTGGTCATAAAACCCATGATGAAGTAATAGGCATCATTGGTGAAGCCCCATCCAAAGTAGAAGTCATAGAGAATATCAAACAAGCTGAATCAATTAAAGTTCAGGATCCTTCAAAAGTAGCAGTTCTAACCCAAACTACTCTAAGTCTGGATGATACCAGCATAATAATCGATAGTTTAAAAAACCGTTTTCCTCATTTACAACGTCCAAATAAAGCCGACATTTGTTACGCTACTCAAAATCGCCAAACCGCGGTCAAAGATCTAGCTAAAGAAACGGATATTATTTTAGTTATTGGGTCAATTAATAGTTCCAATTCCAATAGACTAGTTGAAGTGGCAAACCAAAATGGTACCAGCGCCAAATTAATCAACGATACTAGCGATATAAATCCAGAATGGTTTACTAATACCCATAATATTGGTATAACTGCTGGCGCCTCGACACCAGAATTTCTGGTGGAAAAGACGGTCTCCTTTTTACGAACCATGTTTGAAGTAGAAATCAGATATTTAACCGGCGTTGAAGAAGATATTGAGTTTGCCGTACCTCGTTTAGGTAAATAAATTAAATTATGTTAATTTTATTAAATTACACTAAATTATCTTAAGTTATGCTGAGTCCAAGTCCTAAAAGCAAACCCTCCATTTTACCCCATACATCTCACGTAGTATATATTGGGCAAGGACAAAATGAACCTATCGAAATCGGTGGTAAAAATCCAATCAGGATACAATCCATGACTACGACTTTACCACGAGATATTGACTCTACGGTTACTCAAATTATCAATTTAGCTCAAAAAGGATGTGAACTGGTACGAGTTACAGTTCCCACTCGAAAAGATGCGGAGTGTTTAAAAAAAATTAAAGAATGTCTTCTAACTCAAGGAATAAAAATACCTATAGCTGCTGATATTCATTTTACGCCCAATGTGGCCTTAACAGCTGCCCAATATGTTGATAAAATCCGCATTAATCCTGGCAACTGGTCAGAAAAAAAGGGGGTTGATTTTGAAGATCCTCTTTATTACAAGCAATCACTAGAACGGATAAAATTATCACTAACTCCGCTAATAGATATACTAAAAAAACAAAATAAAGCCCTACGAATAGGCGCTAACCACGGTTCGTTGTCAGAAAGAATTGTAAGACAATATGGCGATACTCCCCAAGGTATGGTTGAGTCAGTTTTAGAGTTTGCTCGAATTTGCCAGCAGTTAGATTTTTACAATATCATAATTTCTATAAAAGCATCTAATACTCAACTAATGATTAATACTAATCGACTCTTGGTAAATCAAATGCAACAAGAAGCAATGACTTTTCCTATTCACCTTGGAGTTACAGAAGCGGGAAATGGTGAAGATGGTAGAATTAAATCTGCAATAGGAATTGGAACCCTGCTTTATGACGGTATTGGTGACACTATTAGAGTATCTTTAACTGAAGACCCTACCGCTGAAATACCTGTAGCCCAAGAAATAGTGTCTAAATTTGGTCAGCAAAATAGACTATTGAATAAAAAATTCCTATCCTCAAAAAATTCAACAGCATCAGTATCGCCATCTTCATCAGTATCGCCAACTTTATCAGCATCACCAGCTTCATTAACATCATTTATAGAATTGTCTACATCTAGATCTCACACCTTAAAAATAGGTGATTTTCTAATTGGTCCCAATCATCCGATAAGGGTTGAAATGGAACTTCCCTACTACTCGAATGATTCAACAAACCACGATTCCCCCTTGGAAATATTAATTCTGCCTATTTTCGAACCAAAGGATCTATCATTATTAGAATCTTTTTGTCCCCAAAAAAACCATCACCCATCTACACTGGGAGCTCATATTAAAGGATGTCCTCCTTTTTTAAATTCGATTTTACCTTATGTTGATAAACTCAATATTGATTTAATCTTTGATACATCTTTAAATACTTTACAAGCTTCAAATACTTCTCTAGCTTCCAATACTTCGCGAAATGATTTCGAATTACAAACTAGAAACATTGTTGAACGAGTAAGAACTTACTCTTTGGCTAACCCCGAGGCAACACCCATTACGATCCAATTCAATCTTAACTCTGAGACAATTAGAGCCAATCAAAAATGGCTCATAGAAAGTAGTAATAGTGATTATTGCGATTATAAGGTTGACTCCAATGAAACACATATCTCTTACCAACAACTAGCTTTATGCATCTTTAATCTTTGTCAAAATATAGATTTTAGCAATTTTCTTTTTTCTATAGAAGCAGAGAACCTTATTCATACTTATCGTCAAGTTACCCAGTTACTGGTAAAAAATGGTTATCAAAACCCAATGGGAATTAAATACACTTCAAACATAAATAATATTATTGATCCCGCAGTTCAGGTTGGATCATTATTACATGATCAAATGGGTGAAATTTTAACTATTGATTTAAAACAAAAACAGTACAATTTACCTTCATCTAATTCTTCTAATTCTTCTTCTAATTTAAACGCATCTCTAGATATGACTTACAATATTTTACAAGCTAGTCGCAGAAGAATTTCTAAAACCGAATTTATTTCTTGTCCTTCCTGTGGTAGAACTTTATTTGATATAAATCAAACCACTAATAATATCAAAAAACATTTTGGGCATTTAAAAGGTGTTAAGATTGCTGTAATGGGCTGTATTGTAAATGGTCCAGGAGAAATGGCCGACGCAGATTTTGGTTATGTGGGAGCATCTAAAGATAAAGTAAATCTTTTTGTGGGAAAAAATTGTGTAAAAAAGAACATTCCCTCTATCTTAGCGGAAAAAGAATTGGTAGAACTTATCAAACAACACGGTAAATGGATTGACCCGTATTAATATTTTTATTTGATTATATTTGAGGTATTTGGAATGAAAATTAACACAGTGGTGATAGGTGCGGGTCCTGGTGGTTATGTTGCGGCTATTAAACTGGCCCAATTAGGAATTGAAACAGCTATTGTTGAAAAAAACAAAATTGGTGGAGTATGTTTAAATGAGGGTTGTATACCTTCTAAAGCTATTATCCATGTTGCTAAGAGCTACTATGCTTCCCAATTTGAATATCGTAGATTAGGCATTAAAATACCAGAAGTTCAGCTTGACTTTCCTACTATGATCTCCTGGAAAGATCGTGTAATTAAGCGACTGATTAAGGGAGTTGAAAATTTACTAAATGGTAATAAAATCAAAATTATTCAAGGCACTGCCAGCTTTATTTCTGCTAATAAATTAATAATTCATAAGGAAGGACAAGAAGATATTTCCTTAGAATTTGATCATTGTATAATTGCAACAGGATCTAATCCTATCAATATCCCTCAATTCAATCCAGATAATCAGTATGTATTGAATTCATCACAGGCCCTTTCTATGACACAACTACCAACATCTATAGCCATTATTGGTGGTGGTTATATTGGTTTAGAACTCGGAATGGCTTTTGCTAAATTTGGAACCAAGGTTACTATAGTGGAATTTTTAGACCAAGTTTTAGCTACCTTTGATAAAGATGTGGTTCAATTAATTCACAGTAAATTGAAAAAATTAAAGGTAACGGTACAGACAAGTTCCAAAGCTATCGCTTATGAGACTGATGATAAACAAGTTAAACTATCACTTGAAACAACTGATGGCACAAAAACTATTGATACCGAAAAAATTGTAATTACAGTGGGAAGAAAACCTAACACCGATGATTTAAACTTGGACCAATTAGGAATAAAATTAAACTCACAAGGTTTTATCCAAGTAAATCAAAAGATGCAAACAGATATATCTCATATTTTTGCGATAGGTGATGTGGCCTCTCAGCCTATGTTGGCCCATAAGGCCTCTAAGGAAGGTGAAGTTGCGGCATTGAATATAGCTGGTCATGAAACTCTCATGCAGCCTGGTCAAATCCCCAGTATTGTTTTTACAGATCCAGAAATCGCTGTTTCCGGTCTTAGTGAAAACGAAGCGTTAAACATATACTCCCAAGACGAATTAAATATTTCACAATTTCCTTTTGCTGCGCTGGGTAGAGCTATGACCGCAGATAACACTCAAGGATTTGTTAAAATAATTTCTAATAAAAAAACCAAACAGATTTTGGGAACAACTATTGTTGGCCCTCAGGCTTCTGATCTAATTAGCGAAGCAGCTTTAGCTATAGAAAATGGTGTAAACATTGATTCAGTAGCCGAAACAATTCACCCTCACCCTACCTATGGCGAGATTCTTATGGAAGCAGCTAAAGGAAATCTAGGTCAAGCTATACACATTCTTAATAATTAATCTATCTTTATGTAACTTATTGGTTACTATACACTAACACCTGTTTTTTATCTTAGTTTTAATTTATACATAACTACAAAACTATTTTGATTTTGTAATACACAAAAGTTTATATAAAATATTCTTTTTTTATAATTTATCATACATAAGTTTTTCTTATTAATAAAATAAGACTTGACAATACCTCTCACAATTCGTATATCTCCAAGTAGAAAATCGAATAATGGAATAAGTTAATTTTTTAAACATGGAGGTTTACAAAATGAAGGATTATTTTAGCAAAAGATTAGTATTAGTTTCATTAGTTCTGTTTCTTACCCACCTTGGAATTTTATCTGCTCAAAACACTAGTAATTCAGGCTCTTATGTCTCGATTACCGATTCAATCAACGACCGAGTATTAGATGAAAAATCCTATGGAGAAGTGGCTCAAATGCTTACTCACCCCCTTTTGTTGGAGTTAGCAAATAAATTGGCACTCTTCACCAAAGAAACTTTACCTCATGAGGCAAAGAATCTACGTAGGGACATTGGTACATTTCGAATTTACATTGATATTTTCCCATACGCTTTTGAGTATGATGAAGAATTTGATGTTTGGAGTGTACTAAGAGAAGATCTAGACAAGGGTTATGAGGTAATGGGTAATTTCAAAGATCTATTTGATACTCAAGGGGTAGATGCGGAAGACGCGACTTATGATAAGTCAGAGGTTAAGGATTATCGTAAAAAAGTACTTAAGTGGAAAAAAAGATTTTTGAAACCAATGAGATTCACGTTATATAAATTTCTATTAAGACATCCTTCAACTACCAGCATTTACACCCGTCCTAAAGAAGATCTCTCTAAGTTCTTCTGGGGTGGTGTAAAAATTGAGCCTGATCCTCAAATCAGTGGCGTTCAAAATATTGCTAGACTTATCAGAGAAATAAACAGCATAGCTATAGAAGATTATTCAGTTGTTAAATCAGTTTCTAATTTAACCAAAGAAGACAATGAAGAAGTTTTCCATGACTTTCGCAAACGAGTTCGTTCTACAATTAAATTGCTAAGCTATTTCCCTGAAGTTATTGTGGATCAAGGAACTAGTGATGAGTTTACTGCTACAATGGATTTAATAAAAGAATTAGTGAGTAATTATGGAAGCGTTAATGATCTAATTACCTCTTACCATCTTGCTGAAGAACGTGGACAACGCAGAAAACAAAGAAGACTTAAACGACAAATTAAAGAGGAATTTGTCGTAGTAAAAGAATGGCAAGTAGCTAATAAAATTGATGAAGTATTGACTCAATTAGATGCATTGATAATCAGCAGCGACTCAATATAAAGATCGTCAAGGTTTACCGAAGACGTTTTAATGAAGGAACAAGTTAATTTGTTCCTTCATTTTTATCATTTATCTTAAAATAACCTAACTTAAGGCCGTGTGTAGGTTTCTGCCCACGGCCCTAAGTTTTCAATAAGAACCGATCAGGGACCCAACAGTTGCTGAAAGTTCCAGATAACAAGTAATTATCACCGTTGGCTTATTTTGTATTTTCTTTCCTATAGATAATTTTAGTCCAATTTCATTTTTTCAGTAAATCTGTAATCAGTATACTGTAGCCCGGTTCAGGACCAGATTACAGATAACTGCCTATACTGATCACTGAATACAAGTTACAAAAAATATAAAATAAACACTATAATATATAATTTCACGCAGCTAGTTTTCTTCTTTTCCTAATTTGTTTAACCAACGGAATGCCGAATGATAATAAGGCAAGTATTAACATGATTAGGCTGAGTTTATCTTTAAAAAAGGCAAAATATCCATCCATCATAATCGCCCGACGGTAATTTTCCTCTATCATCTTACAAAGTACAATACCCAAAACAATAGGAGATACTGGATAGCCATAACGTTTAAAAATCCAGCCAATCACACCAAAAGCAAGACAAGAATAAACATCAAAGGTAGAGCCATTAACTGCATAACTTCCAATTATAGCAAGTACCAAAATCATGGGATACATTACCTTTTCAGGGACCGATACAACTTTGATAAATAGACGATTACCATAAACTCCTAATAACAAAATTACTAAATTAGCCACAATCAAGCTGGAAAAAATTCCATACACAATTTGAGGATTATCTCTAAATAATAATGGACCAGGATTTAAGTCATGAAGCATAAATGCTCCTAATAATACCGCGTCAGTGGCACTTCCAGGAATACCTAAAGCTAACAATGGAATTAAGGCACCTCCAACCGAACTACTATTTGCAGCTTCGGCTGCTGCCACTCCATCCATACTACCCTTACCAAATTCTTCAGGCTCTTTACTAACTCGCTTGGTAAAGTCATAACTGATAAAAGCGGCTATAGTGGCTCCGGCTCCAGGAAAGATACCGATTATGGTACCAATAATAGAAGAACGAATAATAGTCAATTTCACACGCCAAAATTCCACCAAAGAAGGTAACTTGCTGGAAACAGTTTGCATGGCCCTAGCTCCGAGTTTCCATTCTTCTACTTTAGCTAAAACAACACTAACAGCAAACAAACCAATCAAAGCTGGAATTAAATTAAAGCCATCATATAAATCATCAACACCAAAAGTAAAACGAGACACTCCTGAGATAGGATCAATACCAATCGTTTTAATTAGTAAACCAAATAAAATGGCGATAATTGACTTCAACATATTGCCCGCACCCATCGAAGCAACCGTTGCCAGTCCAAATAGAGCCAAGGCAAAATAATCGGCTGAACTAAATTGCAAAGCAAATTTAGCTAAAGGTACAGCAAATAAAATAAGAATAACTACGCCAAAAGCACCTCCTAAAGTAGAAGCTACTAAAGAAGTTCCCAATCCAACACCAGCTTTACCTTGTTGGGTCAAAGGATAACCATCTAAGGCCGTAACTGCGGCTGAAGGCGTTCCGGGTGTATTAATCAGAACTGCGGTTATCGAACCGCCATAATTAGCAGCAATATAAATAGAGGTGAGTAAAATAAGAGCCAAAGTTGGTTCCATACTGTAACTAAAAGGAACTAACAAAGCAACGGCAGTGGAAGGGGATAAACCTGGCATAGCTCCTGCTAAAACCCCCATAATTACTCCAGCAAATATGGCTAATAAAGGTTTTATACCTACCAGATATTGAAATCCCAAAGATAGATTTTCTAATATTTCCATTTCACCCCCAAATTTTACTCCCAGAACGTTTCATACAAATAGCCTAAAGGTAGTTGAATAAATAGTAGTTTATAAAAAACAAAATAGGAAAAACAGGCCCATCCCAAAGCTACCGACCAAATTACAATATGATTACGGTAGGTTAAAAGATAAATCATTCCCGCAATGAATAATAAAGAACTTAAAAAATAACCCAAAAAATCCATGGTAATGATATACAGCAGCATCAAAACTACTACTATTAACATCATTTTGAGGTTCCCCCAACCAGGATCTTTATCTGCCTTCCCTCGAAATATCTGGAAAAGGACCATAACACTAGAACAAATTAACAAGAAGATATACAACATAGGTACTGAAGCAGGTCCAGCTACCTCATTAGACATTTCTCTAGTTAAACTCCATAATACAACTGATATCACAATCATATTGAAAGGAATTAAAGCACTACCCAATAAGTCTCTTTTATATTTATATAACCAACCGGCAAAAAGAATTTCTAGAGTTAATAATAATAAGATCAACATTCCTACACTCATATCTATCCTCTCGACCATATATTAGTAGATTTCTTACCGACCAGATCAACTAACAAAATACAAGTAAACTTGTGTTCATAAGAATAACATTTTGAATATAGTAATAGAGTTATTTAATAATCCCTAATTTACGCAAAGTAGTTGTAAAATCAACTTTATCTCTTTGAATAATACTGGCAAACTGTTTCCGACCATAGTAGACAGGATCAGCTCCTCTACTCGTAATATATTTTTTCCATTCAGCATCATTGTTAACTTTTCTAAATAAATCATCATAAAAAGCTGAAGCTTCGCTTGGAATTCCTTTTTTGGCCATAAAACCTCTCCACATGATTTCAGAGGAGAAGTCTTGAATACCTAATTCTTTAAAAGTAGGGACGCTGGAAAAGGCTCCTGATAATCTTTTTTCACTAGATATAGCAGCAATAGCTAAATCTGGTTTCCCAACAACATCCCCTGGATTTCCTACATATACTAAACCATGTCCACCCATAAGAGCGGCCATTGCTTTACCTCCCCCAGCATAGGGAATCCATTTAGCTTTAATACCTGCCTTGGACCAAGTTTTTAGAGCCATAATATGATCATTTCCACCACTGGCAGGGCCTACCCATATTTGCTTTCCCTTTTGTTTCTTGGCATCCTCAACAACCTTTTGCCACGTATTAATTTTGGAGTTTCTATTAACAATAATTGCTTCAGGATCAGAAACCATCATGGCCATCCAATCAAAATCCTCAATATTTATTTTACTGTTCGAGGAAACGATTTTTCCAATATTAGACTTCGTTACTGCCGCAATAGTATACCCATCATTTCTTCTTTTTCGAACATGTTTTATGGCAATCACTCCTCCTGCACCAGGTTTATTAACAACTACAAAAGTAGCCGAAGTATACTTTTTGGCAATAGCTTGGAACTTCCTAGCAAAAACATCTATCGCTCCACCTGGCTTGGTATAAACTATTATTTTTATAGGCTTTTTAGGAAAAGTGCTCCCATATACTACAAATGAGCCCATCCATAGTAAAAGTATCAAAAAAACACTGATTCGCTTTACGTTAAATTTAAAATTAAAATTATTCATTTTTATTCCTCCCGAATACCCTTGTTTTGATCTGTAATTAAATCTTCATAAATCCCGCATATCCTATGCATTTGAATACGATTTTTCTACATATTAGTCAATCCCTCATTTGCTTTTATTCCTTTAATATTCCTATAGTAGTGATATTTGATACAAATTAGACAAATTTATTGAAGTCCTGATTTTTACACATTACCAAACTATATAAATAGATATAAGAAAATTCGACTTGACTTAAATCAAAGTTATGATTTAATCTTTCAGTCTCCTGATTGAGTGTAATTTCAAGGGAGTTTTTTATGACAAAGATTGTTCCTAGGTGGGAATGGAGAACTTTTGGCAGTAATTTTGATCAAGGTGAAGATACTATTAAAAAATATGAGTGTCTAAGCATAAGGGAAAGCCAAGAAATTTATATCCTATCAAAATACTCCAATGATAATACTAAGATCCGTGATGAACGAATCGATATTAGGACCCTAACCAACGTAAGTGACAGTAATTTGGAACAATGGATGCCCATAATGAAAGAAGAGTTTCCTATCAGCCTAAATAAAGTCAAAAAACTTTTCGGTCATTGGAAAGTAAATACTCCCCATTTTGAACGAGACGAATATACATATAACCAATTTATGAATGAATTAGTAAATCATCATCCAGACTTAGCTCTTATAAAAGTTGAGAAAACTCGATTTGGATATAACATCAATGACGCGATTGTAGAAATTGCTGAAACCAAACTGAATGGATCAGAATACAAAACTCTCTGTGTTGAACATGCAGACCCTGAAAAGGTGGTCTCAACTGTCAAAGAGTTATCATGTTTTTCCTATGAGAATATTAATTACATTAAAGCAATGAAAAGAAGCGCTGGTTGGATCTAAAATACTTACATTTTAGTCATACTTTTAATTGTTTAATTCCATATATAATAACGTGATAAAGGAGTAATAAGTGAGTAAAGATTATATTTTTAAAGGTAAGCCTATTGAATCTCTAGCATGGGGTTCTTTCAATATTTCTGGTCAAAATCACGGTAAAGTAAATGGGCAGATTATTGGTTCAGGCAAAGATATTGTCCTTAATGGAGAAAACGTTTTTCCCTGGAAAGAGAGAAAGGGGCATAATTTGACAACTGATATGGTCATATCACCATTAAGACAGCTAGATATTGACACTCTGGTAATCGGTAATGGTGTTTATGGAGCTTTAAACGTGTCCTCCGAATTAATTAATCACTTAACATCCAAAACTAATATTAAAAAAGTTGTAGTGTTAAAAACCCATGAGGCTTGTCAATATTATAATGATCTGTTCGCCAATGATAATGCTGCAACACCCAAAATAGCTTTGTTGGCACATGGAACCTGCTAAATTTGGCAAAACAAAAACTAATAAAGGAAAGGTCAAAGCACATGAAACTTAATAATAGATATGCTGTCATTGATATGGGCACTAACGCGATCAAGTTACTCATCGCTGAAGTAACTCGTAAGAAAACACCGAAAGTTTTAATCGATCAAAGTATCGTTTGTAGACTGGGAGAAGGTCTTCATTCCACCGGAGAAATTGGACAAGCGGCAATAAATAGATGCCTTGATATTTTGAAAAGATGTTTAGAGGAAATTAACGACTTTGATGTTCAAAAAACAATTGCTATCGGTACCATGTGTCTTAGGGTAGCTAAAAACTCTCAATATTTCCTTGATCAAATAAAAAATCAATTAGGAATAGACGTTCAAGTAATATCTGGAGAACAAGAAGCTAAATTATCCTATATATCAACTCAAGCTGGTTTACCTCTTGATCAAAAAAATGTTCTAGTATTTGATATAGGTGGTGGTAGTACAGAATTCATTCGAGGATCAGGTTCAGACATTAGTGGTCTTATCAGCACTCCGATTGGTACTGTAACACTCACTGAGCGTTTTTTATTATCTGATCCAGTCACAGATGATCAGTTATTAAGTGCGTCTGATTTTATCAAGAAATTATTTACGGATACATCCTCAGAACTACCTTCTAACGCAAAATTACTTTCCGGCTCCCATTTTGATAATAATAATAATAATAACAATGATGACCAGTCAAGAATATCTAATAAAATCCAACAAGTTCTGGTATCCCTAGGAGGAACACTCACTACTATGGGATCGGTTTCATTGGGATCACAAACATACGACCCCAATGAAGTGCATGGCAAATTTTTATCATTGGAGGAAGTTAATCGACAAGTTGAACTATACCAAACAAAAACAATTGTTGAACGTAAATCTATTCCAGGTATGATTCCAGCTAGAGCGGATATTATTTTGGCAGGTGCTCTAATTGTCAAAACAGTTATGGAACTAACTGGAAATCAAGAAATTTTAATCAGCCATAATGCTCTCAGGCATGGCGTTTTTTATGATCAATTTATCGACCAATCCAGTTCTGTGATAACTCCTCTCCCTTCAGTTGATCAATCGAAGGAACTTAGAAACACTGAACTTCAGGTATAAGTTCCCTATAGGGAGATTTGATGAACAAAACAGATCTTAAAGAATACACACTTCCCAAACTTCAACTTCTGATGGAAAAATTGGGGAAAAAGAAGTTTCATGGAACTCAGTTGTTTCGTTGGATCTATCGGCAATATACTACCGACTTTTCTGAAATGACCAATCTCTCTTTAGATTTTAGAACTGAACTTGAACAAGAATTTTGCATTTCTCCACTTACTATCGAAAAACATCTTACTTCTCAAGATGGCACTCAAAAATTTTTATTTCGACTTTCAGACAATAAAACTATTGAGACCGTACTAATTCCTGAAAAAGATCGACAGACCCTATGTATTTCTTCTCAAGTTGGTTGTAAAATGAGATGTCAGTTCTGCGCTACTGGTAGCATGGGTTATTATCGTAATTTAACGGTCAACGAAATAGTTTCCCAGGTATGGTCCATTAATAGGCTTTTACATAGCAAAAATAGTGAAAACAGTGAAGAAATTAAAGAAAGTGAAAACAAAAAAACTGTTACCAATATTGTCTTTATGGGAATGGGAGAGCCCCTTGATAATTTCGACCAAGTTGTTGACGCGGTAAATATATTTACTGAAATGCAAGGTCTAGGTATCTCACAACGGAAGGTTATTGTCTCAACCTGTGGAATCGTACAAAAGTTCCAACCATTAGCTGATCAAACTAACGCTCGACTGGCAATCTCTCTTCATTCTCCCGATGATGAAGTTCGTACTAAAATTATGCCTATAAATAAAAAGTACGATATTGCCTCCATCATGGAAGGATGTAAGTATTATTACAGGCAGACTAAAAAGAGTATCACTTTTGAGTATATTCTGATCAATGGAGTAAACGACTCTATTGAAACGGCAAAAAGACTGGTAAAACTATTAAAACCTATTTCCTGTAAGATAAACCTAATTCCATATAACCAAAATTCATCTTCATCATTTACCGCTCCAGATGAGAAAACCATTAAATCCTTTCAAAAATATCTTCTAGACAATGATATAAGAGCTTTACTACGTATAACCAGAGGAGATGATATTACGGCTGCCTGCGGACAATTAAGTTCATTACAGAATAATACAAAAAACAAAATGTAAGAAATTTTTAGGTTTTAGAATGATTAATCATCCAGCTTGGAATAAATTTGATCGCATTTTTTATACCTTCACGGAAAAAGATGATTATCTTGATATTAATCATCTGGACAACTGTAAAAATATTTTATCCTCACAAAATTTCAAGGTAGATAAAATAATTACCGCTAAACAAGTCCATAATTCTGGGGTAAAAGTAATTAGTGTCTCTTCAAAAAACCCTGATCCAACTGAAGACAAAAAGCCAGATAAAAATAAAATGATAATACCCGCTCAAAAAGAATATCAAAATAAAGATGAAGACGGATTAATAACCAACTCTCCTGGTACAGCGCTTGCCATTCGTACTGCTGATTGTGTTCCTATTTTGATTTTCGATCCCCAAAAGAGCGTTATATCCGCTCTTCACAGCGGTTGGAAAGGTACCAGGCTAGCCATTTTAAAAGAAGCCGTTCTTAAAATGAAAACTCATTTTAACTCACACATATATGATATTCATGTCTTAACGGGACCTCATATCCATGATTGTTGTTATGAAATAAAAGAAGATGTAGCTAATCAATTTAAAAATTCAGATGCAATTGTGCAACGAGATAAAAAAATTTATTTAAACATGTTAACTCAAATTAAATTGACCGCTCAGCAAATAGGAATAAAACACTTGGATAGTATTGATTTATGTACGGCCTGTAATCAAAATGGTCAAAGATTTTTCTCATATCGTCGCGATAAGAACCTTAAAGGTTACCAGTATTCTATTGTAATGTTAAAAGACTAAACTCAATATTTGCATTAATAATGCGTCTATGAAAAAGAGGCCAACCCCTTTGGATTAACCTCTTTATCTTAAGTTAAAATTACACTTTCCCTATCTTGACATTTGACAAGCCAGGAACTTAGTAATTAGTTAGTTACTGTAGCTGCTGAAGCATTATCTGTATCAACTGTAGAATCAGCGGCAGAGTCAGCGGCAGAGTCAGCGTTATCAGTTGCAGAATCAGTATTATCAGCAGCAGCGTTAGTTACTGATCTATCTTCTGGAAAACCTTGTATTAAGGCAGTTAATAATCCTGGAAGATCTTTTTCCTCATACATGGTCAATACACCTTCATAGCCTTTTTCAGCTTCTTCTTCATGATGTCTTACTTTTTCTTTCTCGTTATCATCTAATTCTGCAAGTACTTCATCAGTAACATCTTCATCTTCTTCTATACCTGCCCAAAAACGTCTAGCAGTTACATGATCATTTACTCCACCAATTTGAGATACAGCGTCACTTAACTCATCGTAGGCAGCTGTGATGACCTCTCTATTGGCGTCAGTTGTAACAACCACACCTGGAAAATATTTGATAATCTTGATAACGGTTCTAACTCTTTTACGAAAATCATGAAAAGCTTCAGCGCGCACATGATCTAAAACGTCAGTAATACCTTTAGCTTCTTCATACTCATCTCGAGCTATCTCACTTAATTGACGAGCTAGATCAGCTACATTAGCCAAACCTGTTTTTTCTGCTGATGGCTCACCATTTACTATTCTCCAATAAAATCTACTCATAGTATCTTTTGGACGATAATACATTTCTTTAGTTGGATTTAGGGCAAATCTACCGTATTTTGATTGTTTTTTCCTTTTCAAAAAGGCTTTAATCCATTCTTGAGCTTTACTATGGCGTTTTCCAAGCTTGTTTCCAAACTGTTTATAATCAGCTAACTCATCAGCATCGTCTATATCATCAATAAATTGCATATCCCATAAATCTTTAAATAAACCCAAATGTTCATAACCTTCATCTAGATCATCTCTAAAGACTTTAAAAAAATCATCCTCAGCAGGATTAGATGAATAAGCGTATGGAAATATATCTAACATATCACGAATCTTTAAAACCGCTTTACGTAATCTTTTATCCTTGGATTCATGAGGTTTAATATCATCATGAAATTCTGCCAATTTTGGTTTAGCTTCTTTTAGAGCATTATCTAAAGATTGTTTGGCTAATTGAAAAAAATCTTTACCTGTTTGACTATCATCAATATCAGGTAAATCAGCCATTAAAGAAGTAGCTAAAAAACCAAACGCTACTACTGCAGACACACAACACTTCAAAAGTCTCATAATTTCCTCCATAATCATATTAAGTTATAATTCAACTACATTCAGTATGCCTTTTTATATTTAAATTGAAATTTGTCAACAATAATATTCTATTATTTTATTTTAATCATAACTTGAATGTGAGATTTAGAATTAAGTTAAGAGATATAAGATGAATTGAATATGTAAATGACGAGTTAAATAGTCTCAAATATGTACCTTCAATGACCCAAAAAGGGACATTTTAAAACCACCGCTAAAAACCGACTTGTATAATTTCAAGATGTTATAATTGGCCCAAAAATTGCATTTGGCTAATCATAGGTATTAACTAGGAGGTGCTTATGAGTAAAAAGACAGAACTTACAGAATCAA
>CAZJDM010000057.1:0-23846 GCA_964544765.1 uncultured bacterium | reverse complement strand
ATAGAAGAGACTTTTTAAAATTAAAATTAAAATTTAGCGGCTTAACCTTTTTTACTCTTTTATCCCCTTTGTCTTCTTCATCTTCTTTGTCTTCTTTGTCTTCTTTGTCTTCTTTGTCTTCTTCTAAACTTAAAACAAATAAAACAAACAGTGATCAAAAACGATTGGCTATGATCATTAATCTAACTATATGTAAACGAAAAGAAGGTTGTCAAGATTGCAATAAAATTTGTCACCAATTGCATAACGTACCTAAAATAAATGATCCTAAGCAAGAAGTTAAATGGATATGGAGTGAAAATTTCGCTAATACTTTTCCAAATCAGAGTCATGATTATATTAGTAAAGAAACCAAGGATCGGCCTTGCATAGTTCTATGCAATCATTGTGACAATCCTCCTTGTGTGCGTGTTTGCCCTACCAAAGCTACCTTTAAAAGAGAAAATTTTGGAATAGTAATGATGGATCATCACCGATGTATTGGTTGTCGATATTGCATTGCCGCATGTCCTTATGGAGCGCGAAGTTTTAATTGGCAAGATCCCCGCCCCCACATAGCCTCAATCAATGAAAAATATCCGGTAAGATCCAAAGGAGTCGTTGAAAAATGCAACTTTTGCGCTGATCGTTTAGATGATGGGCTCCTACCAGCCTGTGTTGAAATTTGTCCTCATGATGCCTTAGCCTTTGGAGATTTAAACGACTCGAAATCAGCTATTAGAAAGATATTGGCAGCTAGTAATACTATTCGCCGGAAACCCCATTTAGGTACTATGCCTGAAGTTTTTTACATTATTTAAGGAAGTTAATTATTTTATTTACATTGATAGAATAGAAAAGAATATATCTAAGAGGTTGCTATGTACGAAAAAGCTCTTTATGGAAGTAAAAAATACTGGGTCCTAATACTTTTTTGGTTAGGGCTTATTGCTATAGGTTTATTTTTCTACTTACGTCAACTCAATGTTGGACTTGGCATTACCGGATTGAGTCGTGATGTTTCTTGGGGGTTTTATATTGCTCAATTTACCTTTTTGGTCGGAGTCGCGGCTTCAGCGGTGATGGTGGTATTACCCTATTATCTTCATGATTATAAGGCTTTTGCTAAACTTACTGTGTTAGGTGAATTTCTGGCTATCCCAGCGGTTATTATGTGCATGTTATTTATTATTGTAGATCTGGGTAAACCCGAAAGGTTGTTTAACACCTTTTTATATCCAACTCCTGATTCGATTATATTTTGGGATATAGTTTCTTTGGGAGGTTATTTACTATTAAATATCATCCTAGGATTTATCAGCCTGGACTGTGAACGCAATTCAGTGGCTCCACCCAAATGGACCAAACCTTTGATTTACATCTCTATCCCATGGGCTTTCAGTATTCATACCGTCACCGCGTTTTTATATGCAGGTTTGGGAGGTCGTTCTTTTTGGTTCACCGCCATCATGGCTCCTCGTTTTTTGTCTTCTGCTTTTGCCGCCGGACCGGCGTTATTGATTATTTTAGCCATGATTATCAGAAAACACACCAGTTTTGACGCTGGTAAACAAGCTATTGGAAAATTAGCGGTAATTGTTACTTATGCTATTTGTATTAATGCCTTTTTTATTCTCCTGGAGATTTTTACCGTGTTTTATAGTCAAATTCCTGAACATATGCATCATTTTCAATATCTTTTTACTGGTTTACATGGAAAATCAACTCTTGTTCCCTGGATGTGGCTCTCAGTATTACTCGCTGTGGTAGCGATAGTACTTTTACTTAATCCATCTACTCGAAAGAATGAAAAGGTCTTGGTAGTAGCTTGTATAGCGGTATTTATCTCTACCTGGATTGATAAAGGATTGGGATTGGTTGTTACGGGTTTTATACCCTCCCCCTTTGATAAAGTAATAGAATATGTTCCTACTATACCAGAATTATTTATCACCTTGGGAGTCTATGGAATCGGTTTCTTGATCCTAACTATATTGTATAAAATGGTCCTAACAATCAGGTCGACCTAAAAACATCGATAATCGATTATTTTATTTGATTTTCTTAAAAAAAATTATTATAAAGAACAAATCCAAAAATGTTGCAAAATGGTATTCATTTTGCTTTTATACCAAAATTTTCGATTTTAATTCATATGGTTAGACATATTATTACCATTTTTCTCATTATTACAATGACCATGATCAATAATATACCTATCTTCTCCCATCCTGAACAAAATGACCCCCAACCTGAGGAAACAGAAACCAACAACCTTCGGTGTGAAGGTCAAAAGGGCCAAAAACACCCTAATGGAGGAGGTTTTGTAGCTGACAGCGCCAATGTAGCTGAAACAGCTTTTGTGGGTCCAAATGCTCAAGTCTGTGACAACGCACAAGTACTCGATAACGCAAGAATCGAAGATAATGCTATAATTGCGCAATATGCTCAAGTTACTCATAATGCCACAATTTCTGGACATGCCTGTGTTTTTAATCATGGCAAAGTTTACGGTGACGCTAAAGTATCAGATCAAGGCTGGGTCTTTGGCCAAGCTGAAGTTGACGGAAAAGCTCAAGTCTACGAGGATGCCGATGTCTACGAACAGGCCCAGGTATTAGAAGATGCTCAAATTTTCGGTAAGGCCAAAATCTACGGTGACGCTATCATAACAGATAACGCTTGGGTATCAGGCAATGCTCGTGTTTATGGAAAGGTAGTGATAAAAGGTAACCATCGAGTATTTGGTGACGCCAGAGTATATAGACCTTTCAATCATTATTGAAAAATTTTGTAGTGATCCCAAATTGAATGGGAACACTTAATAAATTGAATATTTGATAAATTTCATCAATTCTACTATCAATATCACATTCGTAGTTACGAACACTTCATACTCTACAAAACATTATATGACAATGAGAGGGACCGGTATGTTTTCAACAAGAATTGTTTACCCATCATTTTGATTTTATCAGTCGAAAATTTAATAAAATGAATAAATTCATATTATATTTGTTAATATATTCTATCATTTTAGTTTTGCCAGGACAAAGCGGATTATCCAATTCCAACAATACCTGGAATCAACTGACAATAGCAGATTACCAAAATACTTCACGAGTAACATTACCCCCTCAAGATAATCCTGATCAACAATCAGATAATACCTGCTATGGGCTGTTTCTGGCTAATATTTTTCCATATACAGGCCAACAATCGCAAAGAGTTATGGGGGTTTTTAAAGAATTACCTGCTGAACAACAGCAACAATCATTAGAATACTTTAAAAATATTGCAAGAGATTGCGTATCGTTCAACTTATCCCATCCTTTTGAAACTTTATTTTGGATTAAACACAAAGTAACACCAAGAGTATCTTTAGAAAAACAACATGCCGACCTATTTATATATTTGCTGGACAGTAAAAATATAGAATCTTTAATCTCCAAAGCTTTTACATTAGGAAGCACACTTTTACCTATTGAAAGAAAAGCTTTAACCTTTTTGATTGAACAAAATTTTTATCATAATGTAGGATGGAAGAGTGTCACACTAATAGGTCTTTTATTTAAAGTAATACCTATTTCCAAATGGTTCAGAGTCTTTGATAGTGAGCCAACTTCTCCTTTTACGCAGATGTTTATCCGCGGTCATATGCCACTCCGAGCCATCTTTGGTGCATCTTCTATTAAAATAAAAACCTTTACACGCTTGAGTAAACAATTAAATCGTTTACCAAATCAAAGTACCATTCGAAGCTCAATTGAAACTCAAATTGAACAGTTAGAAGCAATCCCCGGTAGTAATTATCATAGAGAGCAGGTTTTACTGAACCTTCATTTATTAAGAACATCTCTTGAAACTAATGAGCATCAGCAACAAAAGCAGATTAATGATTTAAAATGTATTATATCGGGCCAATGTGGCAGTTATCTCAAAGCACTTCTTTTTGAGGCTTTCCCACGGCTGTTACAATTTCCAATTCGACTGAATGATAAAATTATGATGTGGATGTGGACCCTTTCTGTAGCTTCGGTTATTGCTGTTTCCATAGTGGAATTCGTTTGGCCCGAGGTAGTGCCAATTGATATTTTCTATCAAAAGGATCTTACAAGCACAACCTTTCATAATACTGAATCAGATCCAAATTTAGATTTAGGTTCAAATTCAAACTCAAGCTCAAACTTAGGTTCAAGGGATTCAAAGGCATTGATAGGGGTAGAAGACCAGTTGAGAGACATGATTAACCAAACAAATTAATTTTACCGTGGTTATTAATTACTGATTATCGATTACTTAATTGCAAGGAAATATAATGTTTAGAAAGCAAACTTTTTTATGTCTATTTTTATATTTATTTCTATTTTTCATAGATACTTTGAGTAATTCAAATGTTCTTATCGGGTTTAATTATGATCTGGGTTTTACCTGTAACACTTTTGGCAGGTGGACACAAAACGCACTCAATCAAACCCAAAAACTAATTGCTGCTGCTGAAGCACTTAAAGCAAATGAAAATTGTGTAGGTATTGAATCACTTTTGAGTGGATTACACTCATCACTAGATGAACTGGAAACCTTAGATAACGATGATGAAGACAGCCAGCAAGAACAATTAGAAAAACAAAAGTCTTCTACTAATGGTCTTTTAAATAAACTCGACACTAGTAACCAAATACCCCCTAACTTTCTTGATTTTGTGTCCAGCTTATATTTTGATTCGGCCATCAGTAACGTAGCTAATGTAACTACCAATCTTACTGAAAAAAATTGGAAAACCCCTTTTAAAGTAAAGAATAAAAGCTCCAATTTAAAAAAAAATATTGCTTATTTGGTCAACAAGGCCATGCAATTATTACCAACATTAGAAACTTGCTTAGTTAATGCCCCTAACCAGTTTATCGCTTTAATATCATCAATTGTAAATCTATCATCATCGGTAATGGATCCTGATAATTCAGAAGGATCAAACTATTTCAGCAGCACTATTGCTAATTTTGTTACTTTCATCCGTAATAGCCGTTTTGCTTTTGTTCTAAAAGATTTACACCAAAATGAACTTTGGACATCCATCACTTGTGCCTTAGAAACCACGGCCTACAATTATTGCCAAAATAAGGACAATCTTAAATTATTGGAATGGAGCCTTGATCAACTTTCAACCGGAAAAACTTTACCGGCAAATGATATTGATCAAACCAATCCCCTTGCCGCATATTATTTACTAATTCGTAATGTACCTACCATAACCCGGTGGCTTCTAAAAGTGCAATTTGGGGTAAAACCCAGGTGGGTTACTGATGGAGAAAATAAAAACATGGTATGGAAAACTATCCTGGCGATGGTTCAAACTACAAATCTTCTTTTGGGAACATTTAGTGAATCGAAATATACAATTATGAGATTGCAAGATGATATTTCTCGCAAATCTGAAACTTATAATCTAATCCAAAAACTCACTAAGGCCATAAAAAACTCAACCTATCAATCAGGTCCTAATACATGGAACTTTTTTACCGTCTCTATGCCGGCCAAACTGTTACCAATGTATTTCATTGGATATGATATGAAAACTATGCCTCCGGAAGTAAAGCCTAATAAAGAAGGTAAGTTTGTAATGACCGTACACGAATGGATTCTAAACATGGGTGAATACCGCCCTATGTTTGATAACCATGTCGAGCTTTTAAATACTATTGAGAAGCAGCTGGACAGATTAAATAAAAGGGCTGAGAATTCGGCTATTCAATTTTTTATCAGTCGATTAATTGTTGACCAGCCAAATTTGGTTGCTGAAGCATATGTTTATAATGCACTTAACACCTCAGTAATTGATAGTTTTGATTATATAGAAAAATATCTTATAAGATTGATTGCCAGAATTAACAGTTCTATTTATGGATCACCACAAGTTGCTACAGTCGTTGAGCAAACTATTGCTAAAATCAGATTAATTCAACGAGCCTTCAATCAAGGATTTAAAGCCAAAGGGTCTATATCCGAAACAGATGATCGAGCCAGTAAAATTATTGAAATAGTTTATCATAATTTTAATGTTTTAAAACAGCGTGAATCTTTTATAACCAACAGGATGGCAACATTTGTGTATTATGATTACTATTTACAAATTGCCGAGGGTACCAATTTTGATCAATATGAGAGAGATCTTTTGATCATTTCCAACTTAGAAATGTTAGATAGAATTTTCCAGGCCAATCAAACTGAGCCAGCCATAAATCGAGAAGACTTTCAAACAGCTATGATGCTTAATCGTCGCAATCTTGACGCCTTTGAAAATCTTTTTCGAGATAATTTCTTTCAATTTCTACAATTATTAGATGACGAAGCTTCTAGAAGACCTATTTGGCGCAGGAACCTACGTGTTTTGAGACGATTTAATAATGAGGTTCCAAAGCCAATTCGTTACACTCCTCTTGCTTATTTATCTCAAATTGGAGATTACTTTTTTGGAAACTCGTACAAATATCGCTTTACTTTCAATAATCCCTTTAATCCTACTTATCTTAGGGGAGATAACGATCATCATTCCTTTTTAAACACTAAAAACCGTATTTGTACGCAACTATTAGCTTTTCAAAAACCAAGTATCTTCAATGAATTTTGTTATAATTCAGTTGTAGTTTCACCATTTAATAGAGATGCTACAAGAAAGGATTTAAATTATTTAAACGTTCGATTTCGGGATTTTTTAGCAGATGCATCCCCCAAGAAAACAAAGTCACATGATGATCGTATATGCGCGTATCGTGATTATTTAAGACGGAACAACGTGTATTGGTTAACCTTGCAACACGCAGAGATTAAAAAGAAACGGCTAGGCCTAATCAACAAAACTTCGCCCTGAACAACCGCTCATACATTACGCTGATCCCATTCAATTTGGGATCACTTAATAAATTAAGTATTTGATAAATTTTACAGATTCTACTATTGATATCACATTCGTAGCTGCGAACCTTTTTTTTGACATTTTGAAACTGTAATTTATTGGAGGTATTTATGAAAATGGTTAATTTATTTCGTGACTCTGGTTTGGTGTTAATTGCTCTATTTTTAATCTCATTTGAAACAAAAGCAGTCGATAATCTTCATGGTGGAGTGGATAAATCAATTGAGATTTATGTTTCAATAACACCCAAAGGTCACCAAACAGGCAGCAAACCTCATTATATACGATTAGAAAGACAAGAATTAGATTCACTAGCTAGAGGAGAAACTTTATTGTGCCAATTTAATTTTGATAAAGGATTTCAACTAGGTGATTTTTATGGTAGAGCCCCAACTCCGGTAAATGTGCGGTTCCAATTCTCTCTAGGTTATGCAGAAGACACAAAACGATTTGAAACTCGCTTATGGGGTAATATTGCAAATAATTCTTATGATCAAAGAAGAAGTTTTGCCACACTTGAAAGTATCCGTCTAGCAACACAGGATATTGAGGGTGAGAATTTAGAAGTTGCAGGACAAAATCATGGCAATACTCCAGGAAGACTTAAGATAAAACCACGAGGCAGCTACAATAGTCAAAATCAAAGCGCAGTTTCTCACTGCTCAATAAATTAGACAAAGACAAACAATTAGACAAATTAGACAAAGGAAAGTCTAAACCTCATAATAACCGCTGTACGATAAAGGGAGGGAAGAGTGATCGAGAATTTCTTGAAAATTCTCAATTACCCCCTCCCTTTATCATTCAATATGAGGTGGATCAATCGTTTTGAATTGATTTTGTTCTATCGTGAAATAACGAATCGACTCCAACCCTAAACACTCCATAGTATAAGCCTTAAAATCCTCTTGACTGAAACTGTGGGTAGTTTTAGCCGGCTCAACAAAAATTGAAATGTTCCCACAAGCGGAAAAATATACATTTTGCGGCGATGGAAAATCCCAATCGTTCAGAACCATTTGAGATAGAAATAATCTCTTGTTATTTTCGAGTTGAAAAAGAGAAAGATCCTCAAATAGATTCCTATTACCTTGTTGTAAAAGCTGAGCCTGATAGGGAGCCATCAAAAAACGTAAGCTGATAACTAAGGTTTTAAGAACCTCTCTTATCTTTCGAGGAAACTTAATTTGTAGTAAGGCATAAACGAGATCTATCGCTTGATCTAATGTGGTTAAATTATCAAATTCCGGAACAAGTATTTCCACCACATTGGTTCTAACTAGCTTAATATTATCTATCACGCTCTCTACAGGATAAGCAAAAGTAGTGACAAACCGGGTCTCATCATAAACACTATTACTTTCGCCAATGGGAATCGAATCTACGTTTGCAAGTCGGTCTACTTTATAAAATGAAGTGTTTTTAAAATCTTTAAAAAAATAGTCCTTTGCAAATGTTCTTTTAGCTAAAAGAGTATTAATAATGGTCAATAGCTTTAATACCGGAATAAACGATGCTTCTTGTTCCAAAGAAGCTATTTTTCCATTTCTTGGAATCTCCAATTTGGGTCTTAACATATAATAATCAGCAAATTGGTGTTGTCCTCGATGAGGCGGATCAAAAGGTATTGGCAGTCCCATCATCAAGTTACTAACTAAACTGGATTGATGAGCGTCTTTTAACAACAATTGATAGAACTTAGATGATAATTCTCCATTTTTATCAGGAAATCCCATAATAGGGGCAATTTCATGAAAACCCAGCATTCTTAAATCGATATTTTGATTTATATTTTCCAGCCAATCAGGTTCATATAGCAGTATCAAAGGATATTTTAATTTTTGTGGAGGTATTTTAATCTCTTGATAAAGATGAACACTTTTCCCACGAGGAAAGTTTAAAGACATTTTTGGATTGCCATCTTTATCAAATAATCTAGTCTTAGTACTAATTAATATCAAACGGGTTTCATCAGGTAACTGATCTTCAGGTCTCAAAAGCCATCTTAATTTATTTAGGTCAATACCCAAATTATCAAATCTTTTTAGTATTCTAAATACCTCCCACAAGGTGTTCCTAAAATGAACAGTAACTGTGTCACCTCCATTTCCTTTCTCATCACCAGAATGTGATTCTCCATTATCACCTTTATCACCGGCCACAATGGTTATGGTAAGTGATGCAAATGATAATAGTATACCCAAAGTAAAAAATAAAGTTTTCTTACGATTTTTGATCATTGTTGAGACTCATTTTGATTGTTAACTGAATCACTTAGACTAGTAGCTGGCTCACTTAGGTTAGTAACTGGTACTAATTGAATATTTAGATTATAAACCTCATTCTTATTTCCTTGATCCAAAAACTTGGCCATACTTCTTCTAAACTCCTTAATCAGACTTTTTGCCTGAGGAATAAGCTTAGTATCGATCGGAACAGTAATTGAAGTTATATCACGATATTCAACCGGTACTGTAAATAATGCTTCTGCCGCTTGTAATATATTTTGTTTATGAGAAATTTTGATAGCTGTTGAAGGAATATCCTCGGTAGTTTTAAGATTTAATTTACTACGAACAACCTTATCTTTTTCCTTCTTAATAAGACCTAACCTCTTTAAGGTATCCATGGCCATTTTTACATCAACAGTAGATATCCCTAACCTATTTGCAATCCATTTAGGTTCATCTTTAAATCCTCTTGTGTGTATTAAATTAAGTATCCCGTAATAGTACCAATTTGAAATCAGTTCAAATTTATCAGTTGTCAATTGGTATTGATTAAAAGATTCAGTAGAAGGCAAATTACGCAGCGGTCTTTTTTGAAATCTGAAGTTTGATTGATAATTTGTTATAAGATCAATTAATATTTTTGCCTGTTCATTATTATGATCATATCCCAATGATTTTACAATCTTTCTACCAGTGATAAGAGTGAGATTACGTTTACCGGTAAGGATTTCGGACAGCCTACCAGGAGGCAAACCAATTTTTTTAGCAAAAGCCCGTAATGAATAAAAAGGATTTTTGGCCTTTCGAGTATAATATTCGTTTTGTAGCCAACTTATGGGACAAGCATTTACCTTATCCATATAATCTATATTATCTATGACAAACCTCTATCTATTACCTTTAACTATTAACTATCTATTATCTTTAGCTATCTACCATCTCTAGCTACTCTTTAGATAATTGCCGATTAAACTCAATTCGATTCTAGTAAATTAGTGTTGTTTGAATACTAAGGAAAATCTAGTTTTAAATCAAAACTAAATTAGCGTTTTGGTATGTACCATATTTTATTATTGATAAATAGATAAAACTTAACTATGCTACTAAATATTATAAATATTTGATATTTTTTCTATAGGTTGCTAATAACCAAGGGTAGGGTCACCCTAATAGGGTGACCTTTAGCAATTCATCCCACCGACTAAAGATCGGTGGGTTTTCTTGCTAAACTATATAAATCAACTCAATATGAAACTTTTCATTTTATATCTAATTATTGGAATTTCCATCTTTTTATTAGCTCAAAACTACGATGAAAGTAAGGAGAATAAGAAAAATGATAAAGCAAACGACAATACCAACAGGCTAGATCTCAAGAATAAAAAACAATCTTCTCAAAAAGCAATTAACAATGACAAAAAACGATATTCCAAGGAAGGCATTAAAGAGTATCAGAGAATAATGAATTTTAAAAAAGAAAAAGATGCTCAAAAGGTTCAATCAGATTACATTTGCTATGATTCTTACGGACAAAAATTTACTGATAAAGATCCAGGTTTTGTACAATGTCTAAAGGAATTAGAAAAAAAAGAAAAACACGATAGAGTAATGCCAAATGGCAGTGGCGCAGGAGGCAGAATGAAAATTAAGTTAGGTGAGTAAAAAGCACCAGCAGTTGCTGAAAGTTCCAGATAACAAGTAATTATCAACCGTTGGCTTATTTTGTATTTTCTTTTCTATAGATAATTTTAGTCTAATTTCATTTTTTCAGTAAATCTGTAGCCCGGTTCAGGACCAGGGCCAGGACCGGATTACAGATCACTGCCTATACTGATCACGGAATACTAGTTACAAAAAACATCAAATAAACACTATAATATTAATATTTTACATGATGAGTGCGAAAATACGAGATCAAGTATTTCAACAGGTAGTAGGATTACGGAAAAGTTTCAGCAAGAGCTGTAAAAAACACATCTTATTTTGCATTATTCTGCTATTTGTAATAAAATAAAAATATGCTAAAACAATTTCTTAAAATTCAATTACAAATAATTTTAATTACTATTCTTTTTGTAACTTGTATTTCTTCTAATAATGACAACGAAGAAGACAATAAACAATCTATTGATGATAAACAAGCAGAAGAAAAGGATCCTTCAGAAGATAAAAAACCAAATGACAACAGTAAAATTGAATATATGAAGGGACTCTACTGGATGTCTGGTCTTCCTCGTAACCTAGAAGTAGACGAAAAGAGTTTCAACAACTACCTTGCTAACTTTGAAAAAAATATAAAAGCCAATACCCACCTAAGCGGGGTTCATATGGCTATAAGATGGATAGATTTTGAACCTGAAAGAAGTCAATATGCTTTTGAACGTTTGGATAAGATTATATCTAAGATCCATGAAACCAATCTGAAATACAAACTCATCTTAGTACCGGGTACAGCAGCTCCAGATTTTATTTACTCGCTTGGGGCGCAAGAATTTCTAACTAAAGACAGCAATAAATATCATTCAACTTATGGTGAAGACATACGTATACCACTACCTTGGGATGAAACCTATCAAGAATTGTTTTTTGAAGCAGTTGCAGAATTAGCCAAACATTACGCTGATGATGACCACCTTATCGCTGTTGGCATTACTATTGTAAATTTCATGAGTCCGGAAATGCATCTACCTCATTCAGATGCGGATATGCAAAAATGGTCACAATATTCAAATCATGAAGCTCTCATTGAATCCTCCTGGAAAAAGGGCATAGATACTTTTGCTAAGTTGTTTCCTAATAAACAGCTTTGCATTGAATTGACCAAACCAATGACCGGTATGGATGATGAGGTTGATCGCATCATAAAATATGGTTTAGAAAAATATCCAAACCGTTTCACCATTCAAAGTGATCAACTTAATGGTAGAAACAACAATCAAAATCTATTTTCTTACCAAAAGATTATGGAATATGCTGATCAACTCCATAATGGTTTTCAAAATGTAGCTGGCTGGCATTTTCCTCAAGCAGCGGAAAGACAAGGCAGTAAGAACCAAACGATTTATAATTATTTGTATGTAGATGCCGAATATATGGAAATATGGTATGGCGATGGTCAAGATATAGAACTAAGCAAACAAATCTTAGAATTAATCGATCATGCTCGTTCGGTTGGCCTAGAAGCTTTCTCCAAAGAACTATGATTTATTTATATCTCTATTATTTAGGTAAAAGCCTAAACTCATTACTAGCATCACAAAGACTAGCATCACAGAGATAAGAACAAACCCTGAATAATTTTGAATTGAGATGGAAAGCGCCATTCATTGGCTTTTAATTCTTTAGGATCAATCAAAAAGACCTCACTCACACCATCTTCTACTGTTTTGGGTACTGGAAGATTTATTTTCTTCTCACCTCGATAGCCAGTCAATTCAAATCCGTTTAATGAACATTGAAACAGATAAAATTTACCCTTAAATGAATTGAGCAATTTCCCCACGGTTAACTTTAAACCAGTTTCTTCTAAAGTTTCATAAAAAGCAGTACATTGGGCCGATTCTGTTTTCTCGGGCTTACCACCAGGAGGACTCAACTTGCCAGTTTTTTTGTCCCGTATTATCAACAATTTATTATCTGCTTTTAGCAAACAACCTGCATTGCCTGCGTAAGTATTACCATAATCAAATTTAGGATTTATTAAACATTTGGCCTGATTATCTTTTTGAGTGCGCGAAAAGGAAGGCATTGGTACTATCATTGCTATGATTACTATTATAAATAGAAATAAAAGATTGTTGATTAGATAATAACCCGCCCTTTTCATAATCAAAGCCTTATAATAATAACTTAACCCGGTCAAGAAATTATGGATCCAGATCCTAAATTCTTGGAATTACCCGGAATTACCGCTTGAATAATCGAATAATATTTGATATTTGTACCCTCCAATGTGCGCCAAGCTGCATATGATAAATTGTACATTGTATTGTATAAGGTAAGGAGAATCTATGACTCTCAAAATAATTGTAACCGTTAAACAGGTCCCCGATACACAGAATATTACCGGTGATGCTATGAGCCCCAACGGTACGGTCAACCGAAATGCCCTCCCTGCTATATTTAATCCTGAGGATTTAAACGCATTAGAAGAAGCGCTTAAAATAAAGGAAACTTGGGGAGCCAAAATCACTGCTATTACCATGGGACCTCCCAAAGCAGCTGAAGTTTTAAAACAGTGTCTTTACAGAGGAGCCGATGAAGTAATACTGGTTACTGACCGTAAATTTGCCGGAGCGGACACTTTGGCAACTTCTTACGCTCTCAAAAGCACAATTGATAAAATAGGAGACTATGATCTGGTTTTATGCGGCAGACAGGCTATCGATGGAGATACTGCTCAAGTAGGGCCTCAATTGGCTGAAAAATTAAATATTAACCAAATGACAAATATAATAAAAATAGAAGATATCGAATTAACCGAAAACAGCACTGACAAGAATGTGGGTAAATTAACTGTTAAGCGTTGTATTGATGGTGGTTACGAAGTAATTAGCAGTAAGTTTCCAGTTTTATTAACTGTTACTTCAGAAGCTAACGAACCACGACCTCCGAGCGCTAAACGAGTGATGACCTATAAAAACCATTTATGTTCAGAATGGAACATCGATACTATTAATGCTGATCCTGAAAAGTGCGGCCTATCTGGATCCCCTACTAAAGTAAAGGGAATTCAAAATGTCGTTTTAAAAGCTAATGAAATTAAGAATATTCCAAATACAGAACAAGGAGTAAAAGATCTCATTCACGAGCTAAATACAGAGCATATTATTGGTTAGAGGAGGAGTTTTCGATGCCCCAGGGAAATCCCTGAAGAGGGACGAAGCCAACGCAGAAATTGGCTTTTTCAGCGCAATCTAAATTCTGCCTAAAATGGAGGTAAATTGTGAGTTCCAGTAACAACATAATGGTATTTGTCGAACAGAACAATAAACGCATACCTGACGTATGTCTTGAACTGATTTGCGAAGCAAAAAGATTGGCCACAACCTTGGGAGTCAATGTAGAAGCTACAGTTATCGGCCATCAATTAGATGAAGAGCTTAAAACTCTAGCTCATTACGGGTGCAACCGTATATTTTATACTGACGACAAACGATTATCACATTTCACCTCTTTGCCATATGCCAAGACAGTAGTGAATATGATTAAAAAGTACCAACCTCAAATTGTTTTATTTGGAGCAACGGTTAATGGTCGAGATATTGCTCCACGAGTTGCTTCTGATTTAAAATGCGGTCTAACTGCTGATTGTACTGCTCTAGAAATAGGTGAGTATAAATACAAAGGAGAAATTTATCAAAATTCATTAATGCAAATAAGACCCGCTTTTGGTGGAAACATTGTCGCGACTATTGTATCTCCCGAAAGTAATCCTAGTATGGCTACTGTTAGGGAAGGAGTAATGAAGTTAAATAAACCAGACTCAACTCTTGAAGCAGAGCTAATTAAAGAACCGTGTGGTATATCTGATGATGACTTTATTACTGAAGTATTGGAAATTGTCCGAAAAGAAAAAAACGTAGACCTGAAGTCCGCCCCAATAATTGTTGCGGCAGGAATGGGAGCTTCTGATGGTGATTCATTAGCAATAGTAAAAGAACTAGCTGAAACACTCGGAGGAAAAGTTGGTGCCTCACGCCCTGTGATTGACGCAGGTCTTATGCCAATTGATCATCAGGTGGGCCAGACCGGAGTCACTGTACGCCCTAATCTTTATATTGCTTGCGGTATATCTGGGCAAATTCAACATAGTGCGGGAATGTCTGAGTCCAAACGAATTATTGCGATTAATAAAGATCCCGATGCTCCGATTTTTAAAATTGCTCATTATGGAATTGTAGGTGAGGTAGAAAACGTGCTACCCAAAATGATAAAAGCCTACAAAGAAAAAGATTTTTTGTGAGTAAGTGAGTAAGTGAGTAAGTGAGTGAATGAGTGATATAGGGAAAGCAAGTAAATTAGTTCGTTAAGTAAGTTTGTTAAGTAAGTAAATAAGTAGGTTAGTAAGGAAATTAGAGGGTTAGTGGGTTAGTTAGCTAAGACTAGGGAGAATAACAATGACCAATTTCTATCAAGACAATCCGGATATTCTTTTTCATTTAAGCCAGATGGATCTTTCTCAAATTGTCGAGTTAAAAGAAGATAGTTTTGCAGAGAAGGGCACGTTCGCTGAAGCTCCAAACGATTTAGATGATGCAGTGGATAATTATAAACGTGTTTTAGACATTGTTGGAGAAATCGCCGGTCAATTTGTCGCACCCAGAGCACCTGAAGTAGATGCAATTGGAGCTAAATGGAACAATGGAGAAGTAACTTATGCTCCAGGTACCATAGAGTCTATTGATCGTTTAAAAAAGGCTGATCTTTTAGGTTTTACCATACCACGCAAATATGGTGGCCTCAACTTACCGAAAACTGTTTACTCTATTGCTATTGAATTAATTTCCCGAGCTGATGCCTCACTTATGAATATATTTGGTTTACAGGAAATTGCTGACACTATATTAAAACATGGTTCTGAGGATCAAAAGGATCGTTTTTTACCACGCTTCACCTCTGGTGAAGTATTAGGCTCAATGGCCCTTACTGAGCCAGATGCAGGAAGCGACCTGCAGGCTGTTGCCCTTAAGGCACAACAAAACGATGATGGAAAGTGGCATTTAAATGGGGTAAAACGGTTTATCACAAATGGTTGCGCTCAAATATCTCTTGTAATGGCACGATCTGAAGAAGGAACCACTGGGGGTAAGGGAATTTCATTGTTCATTTATGAACGCGACAAAAATATGAAAATTCGCCGGATCGAAGAAAAACTTGGTATCCATGGCTCTCCTACTTGCGAATTACAATTTAATAATGCCCCGGCTGAGTTATTGGGCAAACGACGAATGGGCTTAATAAAATACACTATGTCTTTAATGAATGGAGCCAGACTTGGAGTTTCGGCGCAAGCTGTGGGCATTGCTGAAGCGGCTTTTCGAGCAGCTAAATCTTACGCTCATGATCGTATTCAATCTAAAAAGAGAATTGAAGAATTTTCTGCTGTATATGAAATGCTTACAGATATGCAAACAGATATTGAAGCCGGTAGATCTCTACTTTATGAAACATCTCGCTTGGTGGATCTTAAAGAAGGCATTGAAGAAAAAATAGAAAAGGATCCCGATCAGCAAGCAACTTATCGCAACGAATTGAAAAAATATACTAAGTACGCTTCATTCTTTACTCCCCTAACTAAAAGCTACGCCACTGAAATGGGAAACAGGGTCTGCTATCAATCCTTACAGATCCATGGAGGAGTTGGCTACACCTGTGATTTTGACATTGAGCGACTTTATCGTGATGTTCGTATAACTAACATTTATGAAGGGACCACTCAATTACAAGTTGTAGCGGCTATCTCTGGAGTTGTCACAGGAGTGGTTTTTGAAAGACTTGATGAATATGAAAATAATAATGATTTTACAGCTGTCGCGGATATCTTTGAACAAGCACGTGGATTTAGATCTCAATTAGAAGAAGCTGTGAGTCATATCAAGAACAAAGGTGATGCCAAATATCAAGAGTTTCATGCCCGACGTTTAGTAGAGATGGCTACTGATACGATTTTAAGTTATCTTTTATGTCTAGACGCTTTAAAAGTTGATCGCAAAAAGAAAGTGGCTCAAATCTTTATCTCGAAGGCCATTTATCGTATTCAACAAAAGAAGGAATATATTCTATCTGATGATTTATGTATAATAAATTATCATGAACACATATAATCGATTTTATTATAATCATCTAATCAAATGGACCTTTCTAGCCATTATGGCTGGAGTTATAGGCAGTGTGGTAGTTCGTACGTTCGTTTTTTTATCCCAATTTATTTTAGAATTTCTAGCTACTTTTTCTTTACCAGTATTTTTTTGGGTTATTTTGGGAGCTTTAATAGTTGGGGGAATTGTATATCGATTCGAACCAAAATCCGCGGGAGAAGGCATCCCTTCTTATATCAATGGATTACGCTTTGATAAAGGACGGTTATCTTTCTCGGTGACTTTTTTCAAATTTTGGGCGGCACTATTTACACTGGCTACCTATGGTAACGGTGGGATAGTAGGTCCTTTAGGCCGCGTATCGGCTGGAATCTTATCTTTTATTGATAAAAAAATTCCTTCAAAAGCATTGGATATTAATGGGGAAAGATTAGGAGCTGTTTGTGGCTTAGCAGCTGCAGTTGGAAGTATTTTTCATTCCTCTGTTGGAGCAGGAATATTTGCCATTGAAATTATTAAAAAGAAAGAACTTGAATATCAGGATATATTCCCCGCAATTCTTTCCAGTTCAGTAGCAGTATTTATGTGTAAAGTCATTGGATGGAGTTCATATTATCAAATTAAGGTACCAGATGAATTTATGGACATTAAACAATTAGGAGCCTTACTACTACTAACCATTACCGCTGGATTATTTGGTGGTGTTTATATTGGTTTTTATGGTTTTATTTCCAAGTTATTTAAAAGAGATCGCGGCCAGCTTTTTTTCAAAGTGATTATAGGTTCTATAATTGCTTCAATAATAGGATGGTCTATCAATCCAGAGTTATTGGGTACCAGTAACAGTATAATTAGCGCCGTAATACATCATGACTTATCAATATTAACCGGGCGTCTAAATTTTCTTCCTATTGCTTTAATCATAATTATTATGATCCTTACTAAAGGTATTTGTAATTGCATAACTGTAGGTTCCGGGATGAGTGCGGGATTTACAGGACCAGCGGCAATTATGGGAATGCTACTGGGATTGGCTTTTTGTCATATGTTTAATATTCCATTGGGGAGTCCAACCTATTATGCCTTTATTACTGCGGGTTTTTGTGGTCTTTTGTCCAGCAGTATGAATATTCCTCTTTCCGCGGCCATAATGTCAATTGAAATATTTGGTATAAATTACAGTTTTGCAGCAGGACTTGCGGCGGTAGTCGGCTTTCAACTGACCAGACATAGAACCATTTATGAATTAGCTGTACATAGGTAAATGAGTTTAAATCGAGGTTTCAAATCGAAGTATAGAAGACCAAACTAAGATATTCTTTTAGACATTCTATCTCTAAATCTACTAATTTTTTAAGGGTAGGTGACTATATTGTTGCTATTAAATAATAGAGTAAAAACAACACTATATCCTTTTGTCCTTAGATTTCTTTATAAAATCAAATAGTTGGTCTCTAAAATCATCTTATAATAAAGATTTAATCCTTAATATAATAAGACATCAACTAATTAAAAAAATGTAATGATATTTTCTAATGTTATAGCAGAGGTTTACGAGAGTGGGAAAAAATATATCTCAAAATATTTGTTATTTGTACGAAGAGTTTTCTTGGAAAACAATAACCCTGGAAAACACTATGTATGAAATAAATTTGAATAAAATTAAAAAGACAGTAACAGGTCAGTTCGGCTCAAAGAAATTGCAAAAATTGCAAAAATTGACTATGGAAATTTATAAAAAATGTAAAGCATGTAAAATCGAACCCGACACATACCCCTTTCTCGACAGTTTTTTTGAGGAAGTTTGGTTTTTAGGTCTTGAGTACAAAACCGATTATGAAAGAAATAAAGATATTTCTGGCCTTGGAGATCAACCTGATTATGTCTTCCATCCAAAAACATCTTTGCCAAAATCAGGAACAACCTCCTTGGAAATTAAATTTAATCATCCTTTAGATAAAAAACAGTCAAATGGTGAAACACCTATAGAACAAAGTATAAGGTATCTTAAAAATTCGGCTCACTTAAAAATTTCAATGTTAACAGATTTTAATAAGCTGATAATTTATGCAAAAACAGGAGGGTCTCAAACACGAATATTTAAAATAGGAGAGTATGATTGGAGTGTTAAAGATCAGTTAAGTAACATCTCAATAATTTTATATTCATTTTTATCAAAGAATAGCCCATTTAATGTTTTAAATAGACATGTAGATGACTTGCTATATTCAAAAAAATTATCCGATGAAATCACTAATGAACTCTCAAATGATGTTGTGGATTTTTATTATTCAGTTAACAAACTAAAATTGCCACTGGATCAAACGGAAGTAAGAAAAATAGTAACAAGAATGTTATTTATCTCTTTTGCAATAAATAGAAATCTAATTGACCAAAAAACGGTTTTAAGTATCCTTAAAAATAAAGGAATTTGGTCTTTGTTTCATTTATTGAATAATGGTCACATATCGTCTACTAAATTACCTAAAAAATTTAATGGTAGGTTATTCGCAATAGGCAATATCAAACCTACTTTGCCTCCATCTTTGACAAAAAAAGCTACGGATTTTATTAATAAATCATTAAAAGCATCTAAACAAAATACAATTCCTTATAATACCGAAATAATAGGATCGATTTTAGAGATATTATTATTAAGTGAACATGAAAAAGATAAGAGAGAGGCCAATACTCAAAATGATCTACAAAAAATAGTCACTGAAAAAATGAGAAAAGGGGCGTTCTACTCAGGGTCGGTTTTGACGAATTTATTATTAAACCACTTAAGAGAACAAATAAATGACGATATTGATTTTGACAATTTTTCGATTTTCGATATGTGTGTTGGTTCAGGTAGTCTTTTGGTGGGAGCATTAAATTATTTTGGAACTATTCACGCTCTTAAGAATAAATGTAAATTTAAGGATTCTATTGAAATTATTTTAAAAGAAAATTTTTCAGCGATAGATAACGATCCTAATGCAGTTGAGCTTACCTTATTAAATACTGCACTAGAAAACGCAAACTTAGGACTTCCATTAGCTGATACATACAAAACTCTTGAAATTTCAGACGCTATTGCTGAAGTTGAACGATATAAAGGAAAATATAATATCATTATTTCAAACCCACCATATCTGGGGTGGGAATTATTAAAAGCAGATTCTAAATTAGATGAAAATTACTTTTTAGATTTGTCAGAATTTACTGAAAAAGATGAGCCTGATCAGTGGTATTTCTTTATAGAGAAGGCGTTGCAGTATCTAAAACCAAATGGATTACTATTTTTTATAGTTACAGACTCGTGGATTTCAAAGCCGAGAGGGAAAGCTATTAGAAAAATGTTCATAGAAAAAGCTACTTTAGTTGAATTATCTTATGTGGGTAAGGAATTGTTTCCAAATTCAGATGTTAATCCTTGTGTTATCACTGTTTGTAATAAAAAGCCAGATGCAAAGCATAGAATAAAAATTAATATATATCCAAATATTGAAAATTCCAAAAAAGATGTAATAGAAAAAATTTATAATACTAATCCTGATAAAACATTTACTCTTCCTCAAAATCTGTTTAACTTCTGGCTAGATAGGTCAATTCCTTTTAATACTCAAATAGCATTGATGGCCTATAAGAAGCAGGAAGAAAACTCATTTCCACTATCTATGTTGATGGATTTTAGCACACCAAGAGAGAGGGATAAAAAATTACCAAGATGTAGTAGAAGTAGGGATACAATTGAAGTGTGGAAAGGCGAAAATTTTGGAAACTCATTTATGTATACCAATAGAAATAACATTCCAAAAAATAACGAATACCATGACCAACCTGCACTATTAATTCAATGGAAAAATAAACGGTTAAAAACAAAAGTAAAAGAAAACTGTCCCTTAATATACAGTGGTATATATTTAGTGAGATTTAAAGTGTTAATACAAGATACTAAAAAAGCAGTTAAAGTTTTAGAAAAAATAGAAAACTATATGCAATCAGATGAATTTTGGAAATGGTATCAAACATTCTATCGAGCAACATTTACTCATGGTGGCTATTTATTTCAATCAGATTATTTAGGTCAAATCCCTATAAACAGGGATTTGGCAGCCGAAATACTTTCTTTTGAAACAAAACAAACAATTCAAACCGCTTAATAAACCGAATACAAATACCTCAGTCCAATGCTACTATCTAAAATCCCTAAATGCTGTGCAGGAGTCATTTGAGGTCTTTTCCACTTCCCATCTATCTTAGTCCAATAATTTTTCTCCATGAAGTAATTATGGAACCATTTATAAATCTTTAAATGAGCATTTAACATCTTATTGGATTTACAGATGTGCCAGCTTTTCTTTCTTACCTTTGGTAGTCCTTGTCTCATACATGCTATTACATTGTTGATGCTAAATAATCGTTTCTTTCCTTCATCACTTAGAGATACATAAGATTTATGGATACCTAATTCACCAAATAAATCTTCTATATAATCAGGATAAGTTTTCTTTTTATCACTTTCTATAACAATTCTACCTTCTGGCTTCATGGTTCTACATGCTTTTAAAACGGATTTAATTATTTCAGGTTTTAAAGCTATTTCATCTGCATATTTTTCTTCATAAGGATTCTTTTTTCTTGGTTCTTGAGATCTACTATGATCTCTGGCACTAGCTATATCTACAATAAAGTGGCTATCTACTTCTACTACTGTAGGAAGTGTTAAAGTATTTACATGATTCGCTTCAAAAGTTTCAAATTCATCAAATTGAAAGCGTGGTTTCCTAGTCCTTTGCCAATCACCAATAACTTTATTATGAAAATCTTCACATAAATTGGCTAACCATAATATTTTTTTCTGAACCGTGTTTTTAGTAGTTCTACAAATCCTAGCGGTTTTATTAATGCCAGTTCCAGAAGATATTTGTTCTAGTATCTTCTGGTTTAAATCTGGACGTTTTTGATTATATGTGGGATGAATAGACTGATCGGAAAAAGAATGTCCACAGTCTTTATTTAAGCATAAATAACGCTGAATTTTTTGACGGTTTCTTTTTCTAGTATATGATCCATTATTTTTAATTTTATCTGAATTACATAAAGGGCAATTTTTCATCATTTTCTCCTTATGTTTATATATAAATTATAACATATTTTGAAAATGAAGTAAATATTTATTTATTATTCAATAATTTTAAATATTTAAGATGAAATAACAACACTATGATGACCTACCCTTCTAATTTTTTAAAAGCCTCATTAAAATCTATCTGACCGGCAGTAAAAGCTCCATGTCCGTAGACTATAACTTTACCTTTTTCGGCAATAGCTGATGGAACGGTATGACAAAGTCCATACTTACCAGCACCAACTTCTCCAGGTACAATTGGTACATCGTTAATAAATCTTTTCTCATTACATTTTATATGACAGTATTGATTGTTTTTACAATCTGCTCTTAGGGAACAAAACATAGACATAATAACGGCAAATTTGGGATGACCATGCAGTACAGCTAGATATTGGTTATTAAGTAAAATAGCTTGATGAGTGCTAAATTCACTGGATACAGTAGCAGGTATATTATCAGAATTGTCTACTGAACACTTATCAATACATCCCTTTAACTCATCTAATAAACTTCCTGTTTGGCTGATATAAATTACATCATCTATTAGATAAGAAATATTACCAAAACATGATTCGACTAATTTATTATCCACCGTTTGCTTACCTGCTTGTTCCATGGCTAAGTTTACATTATTATCAGAATTATCAGAATTGAAAGGCCCCTGCATCAAATCTAATGTTGAGGATTTAGGAAATTCGTAATTATCAATTGCCAGTTTAAATACATCTTCTTCTTCTTTAATAATCGCACCATTTGTTTTATGCTCCAAAAATTCAACAAAAAATTTCACAAAACAAGCAAAACAAACAGAACTGTATGCCACAAAAGCTTGTTTGGGGCTGATATTACTCTGAGTTATAATACCATGACCAGGAATAATAACACTTTTTCTATATTTCAAAACGCCTACAATGTTTGGGATATCAAAATTCTGTACAATTGGGATATCTTGTAAGAAAAACCGAGTTTCCGAATCATTTGGGCAAATAGCTGATACCTCCCTATTATTCAAATAAATAACATCACTACTTACACTACTTAGATACTCAATAATTGTTTGATAAGGTTCTGCAGCTTTCGAAAACAATAGTGAATCAATTTTAAGATCAAAAAATATCTCTGACAACAATGCTCGAAGTCTCTTTTCCTTATGACCAATTACATCCCGATTCCAAATTATATTTTTGCCATTTAGATTATTTTTATCAGAAGTAGCAAACCAGGGGGTATGTTTTAAAGTAAACTTTTGCTCAAAAAGTTTCTGACTATATTTTTTCAATAACTCTTCCATATCATCCTTAAGTTCAATCTTTTGGACTACCTTATCTTTCAGACTATCTTGCAGATTACTTAACGCAGCCCTATTACAATTTATCAATTATAAGATATTATTATATCCAAACGCTTAAGAAACATACATTTAATAACCTTTCCAAGCAAGAATATGTTCGCAAAATAACTCATTCATCACCTAATTTAAAGCTTATTTTAAAAAAACTCTTCAGAATACATAAAGTAATAATAATGATAAAATTTGCTGTTGACTACCCGGTCAAATATTATATACTAAATAAGTAGGTGTTATTCAAAGTATAAGGAAAACTTATATGAAAATAATAAAAGATATGCTTATACAATCAATGGTAACCATTGAACCATATCAGAATACAAATATATATATTCTACTTCAGTCTCCTAAGTAGATAGCTTTTGTACCAAAGCTCTACTAAAGTGAAGAACCCAGCGACTAAAGATCGCTGGGCTTCCTACATTAATCATGGAAG
>CAZJDM010000056.1:23089-24441 GCA_964544765.1 uncultured bacterium | reverse complement strand
AGTTACGGCTCATGTTAATCCTGCTAAAGTTAGTCGTTTTTTAGGACAATGGTGAGGTAGTTCCTAGCCTAACACTCAATAATAGTATCATATATTATTCCCTATAAACCTTGGGCCAAACACCTTTTAATGTTCCGTAGTGGGGAACAATAGCATTATCTCTATCTTTAATAGGGGGAGTGATGAATTCATTTTCATTTGAAGAATAGTATATGCAACCTACTTCCGCGGGAGGACTTGAGCTAATAAATGCTTCTGCTTCATCTAACATTTTAAGCCAATCATTTTTTAAGCCAATTAAATCTATTTCAATATTTAGTCTCAAGCGAGAAAAATCTTCCAAGCGATATTTTCCTCGTCTACGTAACATCTCTAAAAGAGAAAAAGGGGTAAATCCTGGATCCTTCCCACATGCTGCCCAACAAAGGGCCCCTAAACTTAATATTCTTTTATGAATATCATGAATATCTAGATAATCTCTGGGCTCATCTCTACCTGCTAATGCTAGAACCTTATTAATAGCTAAATCAATCGGATGTAAATAATAACCACGATCTTCACTATAGAGAACCGGTAAAAACCTCCATGCAGAATCATGTGCCCATTCAATTTTAGTTGATTCTTGATTTTTACTTATAATGGCTCTGATATAACCCACTCTTTTCAACTCTATGTTTAAAATATATTTATTTTCTTGTAATAACTGCTGATCTTGACTGAAAGCTACGTCAACTCTTTGCTCAGAATCATGAAAAAAATCTAAATCATTACTATATCTAATAGAATGAGGTTCAAAATGAAGAGCGCTGCCTCCGGCTAAGTGACTGTCTTCTGATCTATTTACAGCCAATAATTTTAATAACTCTAGTTGAAATGTTGTTACCGGCATAATTTATTCCCCAACTCCCACAAAGACATTCCTCCATGTTTCAGTAACTGTTCACCAACCCAATGGACATTTGATAAGTTTATATTTAAATCAGGGTCATAGGACCAAAAACACTGATTATAATATTTCTTGAAAGCTTTTTTAGCCTCTCTAACCATGACCATCTTTTTAGCGGTATACGAATCCAAATTACGCTTACTCTTCCTACCACCATGGCGACCAATTTTGGCTAAATAATTTCTAACCTCACTTTTCATATCTACACCTCTTTATTATATCATAACCCGCTTTAGTTAAAAAGTCAATATTTATATGACATTAAAGATTTATCCTATAATCCTGTGAAACTTTTCCTTGCATTTAGATACCCGATCGATTTAATCTGTAAAGATGTATAATTTCATTATTTCGCACTTATTAATTAAATCAAATTTACTGATTATTTATAGTTTCTTTTGTTTTT
>CAZJDM010000056.1:0-23079 GCA_964544765.1 uncultured bacterium | reverse complement strand
CACATTCTCATCCCCTAAACTCAACCCGCCCACTATATACAAATCACTCCATACAAAAATTGAAAAAATTTTTCTTGCCCATTTACATGAACCCTACCCCAAAATAAAAATGGGGTTTCACATGATAGACACCCAAAACAGCCAATTGATTTTTAAAAAGTATGCTCATTTCCCTCTACTGCCTGCTTCAAACATGAAACTCCTACCTTCAATTGTTGCTTTAGAACTTCTGGGTCCAGAATATCGCTTTGAATCCACCCTATCAGTAAAAAATGAACCTAAAAACTATTACGAAATAAATTCGCCTATCATTTTTTATTCCAACGGAAATCCTAGTTTTGTATCAGAAGATCTTTTTTCTTTAATAAAAACTCTCTCTCTTAGAGGTGTCAAAAGAATAAAAGGAGATCTAATTATAGATGCCAGTTATTTTAACCCGGCCATTTCCTATCCAGCAGGTAATGATAATAAATCTAATGCTTACAACGCTCTCACAACCTCAACAGCTATCAATTTTAATGCTTTAGAAATAAACATTCATCCTGCATATTATATTAACACTCCCTGTAATATAGAAGTTTACCCCCCCAGCCCGTCTATCCGAATCATCAATAGAACAAAAACTGTTTCCTTTACTACTAACAACAGAATTTCTATTAAACGAACAAATACCCCAAAACCTCAAGATATGTTTATAGCTGAGGGTAAAATGTCTCTACATTCAGCTCATAAAACCATTTATAGATACACTGAAGAACCACTTGAATATTTGGCTAACGCCGTAATTTATTTTTTGCGAAAAGCTAATATCCAATGGACCGGCCGAATCAAGATTAATAAAGACAGCAAAATCCAGAATACATTTCCTTTAGTAACAGCCAAAAGTAAGAATCTTGGCGAAATTATCAGGGATATGAACAAATACAGCACCAACTTCATAGCTAACCAACTTTTAAGAGTTGTTCACGCTGAATCAATTTCATCACCCCCTAAACAAGGAAATGCTGCAGGTGGAGTAGCTATCCTAAAAGACTTTCTATCTCAACTCAAGATCCCATCCTCAGAATATGTTATTATCGATGGAAGCGGATTATCATATGATAACCGATTAAGCGCCTTTTCGATTGTGTCCATTTTAAAACATGCCTTTCGACAATTTTCATATAGCTCAGAATTTATAGCCTCATTACCTATTTTCGGGATTGATGGAACTCTCAAGGACAGGGGAAGTAGTTACTATAATCTACACCGTTATATTCGTGCTAAAACTGGTTCAATCAAAAATTTTCCTCCAGTTAGCCAAAATTTGAAAAATTCTATATCTATCTCGGGCTATCTACATACCGGAAAAACTTACGCTTTTTCGTTTATTATTAACAATTTTCTACCTAAGGATTATAAGAAAATAAAAAACATCCAGGATCGTATTCTGTTGGAAATCAGTAATGTTCTTAAAACAAGAGGAGAAGGATAATGACAACCCTTACCAAAGAAATTCAAACTCAAGTTGATGAATGGATCAATAACCCCAATTATTCTGAACAAGCACGTAAAGAAATTAAATCTCTTTTAGATCAAAAAAATTATCAAGAATTAACCGACCGTTTTTATAGAAACCTCGATTTTGGAACAGGAGGACTTAGAGGAATTATTGGAGCAGGAACTAATAGAATGAATAAATATGTTATCATGAAGGCAACACAGGGACTAGCTAATTACATATTATCTCAAAAGGATCACCCTTCGCCATCAGTTGCGGTTGCTTGCGATTCCCGTCTCTTTTCTAAAGAATTTGCCGAAGAAACCGCCTGTGTATTTGCTGCCAATAATATAAAAGCTTATTTGTATAAAGATCTACGTCCAGTACCTTTTTTATCTTTCGCTGTTCGAGAAACCAATAGTATTGCTGGGGTGAGTGTTACCGCAAGTCATAATCCCAAAGAATACAACGGATACAAAGTATATTGGGCCGATGGAGCTCAAATTACACCTCCTCACGATAAAAACATAATTAATCAGGTAAATCATATAACTTCCTTGGATCAAGTAAAAACAACCGATCTCAATTCAGCTTTACAAGAGGGATTAATCGAATACATCGATCAAGATATGGATGAAGCTTATTTCAAGACTATTAGACCTTTAAAAGTCTGGGATCAATATGATACGTCTTTAAATATTGTCTATACCCCTATCCATGGCTCCGGTAATAAGCCTGTACGACAAGCCTTGCAAAAATGGGGATTTACTAATGTTCAAGTGGTAAAATCCCAGGAGCTTCCTGATTCTAATTTTCCAACGGTAGATTATCCTAACCCCGAGGATCCCAAAGCATTGGATTTAGCTGTTAAGCAGGCCCGAGAGACCGGTGCTGATTTAGTAATTGGTACTGATCCTGACTGTGATCGCGTAGCTATTGCTGTTAACCAAAACGGTAACTTCACCTATTTTAATGGAAATGAAGTTGGCTCTTTGTTAGCGGAGTATGTAATAGCTGGTTTACATAAACAAAACCGCTTGCCATCTAATCCAATGTTAGTAAAAACAATTGTTACTTCCGATTTAGGAGCAAAGGTAGCCAGAGCCCATCAAGTTGAGTCTCTTGATACACTAACTGGTTTTAAATACATCGGAGAACTTATCAAGAAATATCAAGATCAGAAAAAAACCAAAAACTTTGTAATAGGTTATGAAGAATCATACGGTTATTTAGTTGGTACCCAAGCACGAGATAAAGACGGAGTCGTCTCTGCAGTTATGATTGCCGAGATGGTCGCCTATTATAAAAGCAAAGGATCTAACTTAGTAAAAGAACTGGACCGCCTTAGTAATCAGTATGGTTATCATTTAGAAGGCTTAGAGACAGTTACCCATAAAGGCAAAGAAGGCGCAGAAAAAATAACTCTTTTAATGGAAGCTCTCCGCAAACACCCTCCCAAAGAACTAGCTGGGCTCAAACCAACTAAAATAAATGATTATCAAATCCAAAAATCGCTTACAATAGATGCTTCTTGTAAGATATCTATGGAGTCAGACATAGATCTTCCTAAAAGCAATGTCCTAGCTTTTGAATTCGGTCCCGCCCTAAAACTAACGGTCAGGCCCTCGGGCACCGAACCCAAAATTAAACATTACTTTCAATGCGTTACCGGTTCCAAAGAAGAATCTCAAAAACTTTTAGAAAATAGTAAAAAGGATTTTAACGCTTACTTGGAACAATTAGTGTAATCTCCTTTAAGAGAATTGTATGTACATATCTTTTAAGTTCAAAGTAATTGTCTTTACAATACTACTTATACTTCTTTATCTAACAGTACCTAAAGCTATAGACTATTCAAAAAAATTCATAATTACGGAAAGAAATGCCAATCGATGTAAAAACGGAGATATTGAAGGTTGCAATGCTTTAATCAAACAACTACCCATTTACCCTTTCAGGGATCGATCCATCAATGTACTAAAAGAACTGTGCCAAAGTGGGAACACCGTTATTTGTAAGCATGTTGGGGATATATATCGAGATGGAATTGTTAATAAAAGTAATTACCCACTTAACACTATTTTTCAAGAAAAAAATAGTGTCTTACGACATGCCATTGCTAAAAAATACTACAATATGGCTTGTGAAGCCGCCAATCTAGAGTCCTGTTATAATATACTTGAGCTTGAAACTCTCAAAGGAGATCAAAACCTCCCCTTACACTCTGCTGTCCCACTTTTGATTCGAGAAAATATAATTTTTTATAAAAAACTTATATCACAATCTGATTATTTAAAAGAAAACGTTAAAATACCATGTCATAATTCTTTTCTTGATGAATTTCAAAGTAAACCGGATTTATCGACCTTTCAAAGTATGGTAAGGTGTTACCACATCGCAAAACACACCATTAAACAGGCATTAACCTTTGAAGCAAAAGATCACTTAGGTAAGTCTTTTACAAATTATAAATCCCAATCATTACCTAATGGTAAGGTTATCAAAATAGAGAGTTTAATCACTAAACTATTTCAACAGCAAATAGAGATCTTAAAATCATCAAATATTCAACAACACTCCAAGGCATTTTATACTATTCATAAGCTGGCTCATTTTTTAATTGATACTTTCTACACTAGCCAACGACCAGAAGACATTCAATTTTTAATTGAAAAAAACAATTTTTCCTTTTTATTACCTATCGCTTTTAACAGCCTTTCTACCAACTTTTTAAACTGGTTACTAAAACAAAAAGATAAAAATGGCCATCATTTAGCTACATTGGTTCCTTTAAAGATTCTTTTACTTTTTGTTGATCCTGGATCCAAAACAGGAAAGATTTTCTTAAAAAAATTATACTCTCAATATTTTAACAGCCTGTATCGTTTTAAACAGATGTTATTTTTAACCATGCTTAGAGATTTCAGCTTTTTCATTTCCAATACAAACATCATCGGATTTTCTTTTGACCAACTAGAAAAATTGAGCTTAACACAAGATATATGCAATGGTTATTATTTAGACCAAACAACAAAACCAGCTCCATCATGTGACAAAATACTTTGCCAAGATATTAAGAGTTTTGAAACCCTTACTAATATGACTACCGCTGGTTCTTTAGCCAATATTCAATGTCTCCAAATTAATAGTCTCCAAAATAATAAAAACACTAACTCTATTTCCGAAACTTCAGAGGAAATTACTTTATTAAATTCTGTTTTATGTTATCAAAAGTCATACTTTCCCAAACGTACCTTGCGATTTTTGAACCATTTTGTTAGCAACTGTGAGAACCCAGAAGTACTTGTTGATTCTTGGAATGCTGATGATAAAAAAGCAATATTTACCCCTTATGAAGAATCCAGTGAATTCTACCCTGACAAAGAAACTTTAACCGAGGAAGAAAAAGAAAAAAAATCTAAACAAGAACAAGGTCCAACATTAAGATTTATTGAGAAACTGAAAAACATTGCAATTTTTAAAAAATTGAATATATCAAAAGGTGTAAAGTTTTTAAAAGCTCTAAAAGGATATAAAACGGTAAAAGAAATAAATGATCTGCAAGACGAAATTGAAGGACTTGATAATAAGACAGAATAACTTAATAATTTATATTAACGTAGAGTGTGCGAAACCCAACATCGCGTTATATTAACTAACCCTTCCCTCACGAGAAGAGGATGTCAGGAAGTTTAAAATGAAAGCTGTAAGCAAACTCATAAAAGAAATTAAATCCAAAGAAACCTGTTTAGTAGTAGGGCTAGATCCGATTTATCATCAGATTCCACATTGTTTTAAAACTTTAACATCTTCTTTGGATCGCATAAATCAAGCTAATCAAACCAATCAAGTTATTAAAACAATTGAAAATTTCTGTACAACAATTATAGACACTTGTGCTGAGCATGTTGGTGTTATCAAAATTCAAGCCTCCTTTTTTGAACGGTTCGGCAGTTTGGGATTTAAATGTCTTGAGCAAGTAAGCAAACATGCCTATAATCTGGGACTTTTTGTTATTGTCGATGTTAAAAGAGGAGATATTGCTACATCAGCTGAAGGCTACGCTGACTATTATTTTCCCTCACCTAACGATCAAGTATCTAGTAACAATCAAACTCCTAGATTGATAAATGCCGATGCTATTACCCTTAATCCTTTCATGGGAATGGATACCATCGAGCCTTTTGTAAAGGCAGCAAATCAAGCAGAGGGAATGACATTTATCCTTAACAAAACATCAAATAAAGGATCTGATTTAATTCAAAATTTTAAAAATAATTCTAACCAAAAGGTTTATGAATTACTGGCTGAGCAAATAAATTTACTTGCTCAAAAGTATAAATGCTCCAAAACAGGTTATTCTTTGGTTGGAAACGTTGTAGGAGCTACTTTTCCAGAAGAAGCTAGAATCATAAGAAAGAAATGTCCTAATTCCTTTTTTCTGGTACCTGGAATAGGAGCTCAAGGTGGAGATGTAAAATCTCTTTCTAATTTTTTTAACCCCGACGGACTCGGTGCGATAATCAACTCTTCCAGGGGAATTATATTCTCTTATAGCAAGTATGGATATGATGTAAAGATTACCATTAAAGAGTATCAGAAATCTGTTTCTAGAGCTATTCAGGAGCACAAGACATTGATTAATCAAATATTTGATTAATACTTTACTAACAATAAAAATATAAGAATAATGGTATTAAACCACTTTTAAATAGAGCCAACAAAATGTCCAAAGCACCTACAAAAACAGAGGCCAATATATTTCGAGATATTTATCAAGAAAGAATCGATTACCATAAGTATCGTAATACTATTTATTTAGACGATTTCATGGACATTATGAAAGGACTTCGACGTTGGGCATCGGGATCTATGTTCGGCAAGCCACCTAAATTAAAGTACCCTTTGCTTCAAGCTGACACTTTAAATAATGTCGAGTTTGTTTTCCTCCATGTATTTCTGGCTAAATATTATCTAAACACCCATTATGTTACTATTAAAAACTATTGTAAACGTATGGGGTTTTATTATTTTATCCCTTCAATATATGATACAGACTCAAGTCATAAAAACGCTCCTTATATATATAAGCAACTAAAGGAACGTTTTGAGCAGAATAATGGGAAAAAATTTGTCCTTATTGGCATGAGCAAAGGTGTCATTGACGGCATGGAGGCTATTATTCATTCTGCTGATTCAATCAAGTTTGCTGAAAAAAATATTTTAGCTATTATATCTATTGGAGGAAGCATTGGAGGATCTCATCTAGCTGATTTTTTACATGAAAAGATTGGAAAGTTTCTATTACCAATAGGATTAATCAAGACAGGCTTCCCCCATGGAATTGATTCAATGAGAACCAAAGTAAGAAAAATTCAAAATGATTATTTTAAACAATATTGTCCTAGCTCAATAAAAAGCTTTTCGATATCTTTTGTGAGTTACGATCATTCAAAAAGTATATTATCTATGCCGGTAAAATTTTTGAGTCAATATGACAAGAAAAATGATGGTTTTGTTCTTGTTAAACATACCAAAATACCAAACTCAGTTGACCTTGGGAACTATGAAGGCGATCACAGTATGTTAGTTCCTTTTTTTAACCGACATCATCTTGAGTTATTTGAAGCGATAGTAATTTATCTAAGATTGAAAAAAGTTATTTAATCAATCAGATTTGATTTTAATAACCGGTTTCTTTTTACCATCCTTTTCAGAGAGATTTTGTTTTCCAAAACGATCCAGTTCCTCCATAACCGGAGCAATTGATTCAGACATTTCATTAAACTTCATTATCATACTTAAAGTTAACCGGATTTTATTTAATACTTTTTGAGCCTGCAATGGATATTGCATGGGATAATTTTCTGAAGACTTACCCGCTTCAATGATCCATTCATCCATAAGATCTTCATTTTTAGCGCATTCCTCATAGATTTCTTTCAATATTCCCTTGATTTCAGAATTGTATAAAACCTTATCATTCAGCTTCACCAGAAAGTGATTTTCTAAAGATTTCAGGTTTCTTTGAATAACACTATCGGTTACATGTTTTTGACGAATATTAATTAAGATTATCAATAAAAAAATCAAAAGAATTGTTCCATCAAGAAAAAACCACATTTGATCAGGAAAACTGTTAACAACTTCAGCAATGACTTGCTCTGCGCTTAAATCATCATCTTTCTTTTTGGATAATTCACTTAATCTTTCCTTTTCTTTCTGTAAAACCTCAACCACTTTATGTGAAGTATCCAAAGCATCCTTTTTTACCTCCCAGAATTCCAATAATTTTTGAGTTATATCTTTTGTCATTTGCTCAATTTGCTTTTCTTCCTGGGCAAAGGTCAATGGCAATTTTGCTTGTATCTGTTTAGTAATTGAATTCAACTCTTTAAGTGAAGTAAAATCACGCTTAAAATCATTATTTGCAACGATATTTCCCTTTAGTTTATATAACTCATATACAATATTTTGGAATACGACCTTAAGTTTATTCAATAACTCAATGACTTCATCCATCAATTTAATTTTATCTTTAGTTTTCGCTAATTTTTTATCCTCATTGGAAAGAGGTAATATATCTCTAATATCATCATTAACTGACTCAATAGATGATTTACCCTTATGATATGAACGTTTATATTTGTTTTGTTCAGCAATTATTTTCTTATGTAAACTTACTAGTTCTTTTTCATACGAAGACAACTTTTTAAGACCACCCTTTAAAGAATGAAAAAGCCGGACATTAAATTGACTATTTCGATCCACATAAGGTAAAAGAGGATCTCCTCTTAGTAAATTAATTTGCGACCCAGACAAAGTTGAAAAAGATTGTTCTAACAGGTAATTATATTTTTCCTTTTCAATTTCAAACTTCCAATAAGCATATGAAAACAGACCCATTCCACAAATAACCGTAATAAATCCCGCAGTAATCCAAAAAGATCCGCGTCTTAACATGCAAATTCCCCCATTATAATAGTGAGTTATAACCCTATGTCCGTTTTTAGATCATTAATATTTCGATAATCCATTACTCTATAATTACCAGCTTCTGCAAACCTGGCCAAAACAAAGAGAAAATCACTTAAACGATTTATAAAGGCCATAATAACATCCCCTTGAAAAGACGAATATTTTGCTTTCAATTGAATTAACCTTCTTTCTGCTTTTCTAGTTAAGGTACAAGAACTATCAATCTGGGCAGATAAGGAAGTCGTCGCTGACAAAATAAATTGTTTAGGCATCGTAATCTCTTTTTCTAACTTGCGCTGCCATTTTTCTATAATCTCTAAATGCTGTGAAGTTAATTGATATTGCTGTAATTTACGATTTTTATTTTCAGGATCACTACAAGCAGAGCCTATTAAAATAAGCATCTTAGTGATCCAGTCTATAATCTCTAATAGGCCAAATACATTGAAATTTTTTAAATTTAATTTTGGTTGTCCTTTATTATTATTATCATCCGAGGAAATATTCGCTAGATTGGCTGTATCCTGTATAGTATTACGAATTAAACCCAAACAAGCTCTAAGCTCATCTAAGCTTCCAACACACTCCATAATAATATCTGACTTAAGTAGTTTATCTCCCCCTAAAGAAGTTGTGTACCCTTGATCGCCTTTTTTAGTTGATATTAATGATTTTGTAATTGTCATTTAAATCCTTACATCTTACTACCTACTACCTCTTTAAACTGAAGTAGTGATTATTAATCAAATATCATCTTAAAACATTAAATTATACTTGTATTTATGCAACTATCTTATAAAAAGAAAAGATAATTGGTTGAAGCCATGGTTCTTTTAAACAATATCATAGCGAGAAATATTATCACACGACCTATTTATTATCAAGATTGGACCATATATATCGCGCCTTATTGGGAAGATAAAATAACAGATATTGCCCATTTTTGGCGAGCCATGAATTCGGCATCCAAAATCAAATGTCACAATGACAAAAGTTCTTTGTCTACCTTTACTTTTAAAGAACAATCGTTGGTTGTAAAAAATCCTACTCAAAAGGATCGAAATTTATGGCAAAGAATAATATCACCTATAAGAGACAGCGAAGCTAAACGAGATTTTACTAACTCCCTTGATTTATTGAGTAAAAATCTCCCTGTAGCGGAACCGGTTCTATACAGCGAGCGTAGAAAATATGGGTTCTTGATAGAATCTAGATTTGTTGCCACTAGAATTTTTGGAAAAGTATGTTCAAACCCAAATAGGTACATGCTGTTAGACTCATTATCTAAGCTCCATAGTTTTGGTTTTGTTCACGGAGATCCCCATATCTACAATTTTCTATGTACTGATCAAAAAGCATTTATTTTGGATTTATCTAAAATTAAAAAAAGCAATAATGCTCTTTTAAAAGCAATAGATTTAGCTCTATTAGAAAAAAGCACTCCCGGAATATTACCTGATTATCAGCCTTTTATTTTTAAAATTGCCAATTTTTTAGTACAATCCGCTAGACGTTACCGCGAAACTAAACGAAAAATTATGATGTTTTTGATAAAGGTTTTCTCTAATAAAAATTAAGGATATAATACTCCTGATGTTCACAAATCAGTTTTGGCTTTTTTACTTTTTTTAATTTGATAGTTTTAATTTTAAAGTATGTCGAAAAAAAATATCTCAATAATCATTATCTCTCTACCTCTTTTGTTTGTTTTATTCCATGTAATTTCTTTTTTGATCTTCATCAATTCAGCTCCTTCAGCTTCCCTTCAAGAATTTGAATTAACTATTACTAAAGGATCATCATTAAACCAAATATGTAATAATCTAGAAAAATTAGGACTCATTACTAATACCAACTATTTCAAATTATTAGCAGTTTTAAAGGGTAAACAAAACCGAGTAAAAGCCGGTTATTTCAAATTAAATACCGGTATGACACCCCCTTTAATTCTGGAACACTTATTAAATCCCATTGCTAAGGAAGTAGTTTTTACCATTCCAGAAGGCTACTCAATCAAACAAATTGCTGAATTACTCCAAGACGCCAATATAATCCCGGATAAAAACGAATTCATCCAATTGGCTTATGAAAAACGTTATTGGCAAGACCTCTCGATCAAAGGAAAAACTATGGAGGGTTATCTTTTTCCAGACACTTATCGCATACATGAAAATGCAACCCCCAAAGAAATTATAGATATGATGATTTCCTCCTTTTTTCATAAAATAAAACCTTTCAAAAAAGACATAGAAAAAAGTCCCTACTCGTTAGAAAAAATTATTACCATTGCGTCAATAATTGAAAAAGAAACCTCTGTCCCTGAAGAGCGAAAAAAGATTTCTTCTGTTATCTTTAATCGATTAAAACGTAATATGCGCCTGCAAATGGACCCTACCGTTATTTATGGTATTAATAATTTCAATGGCAACCTAACCAAAAAGGATCTTCAAACCTTTAATCCATACAACACTTATAAAATTAAAGGTATTCCTCCCGGTCCGATTGCCAACCCCGGTATAGAATCTATTGAAGCGGCAATTTTTCCTGATAAAACCAAATTACTTTATTTTGTTGCCAAAAATGACGGTACTCATATCTTCTCTAAATCCTTTTCTCAACATCAAAAATATGTTAGGAAGTATCAACAAGATCGGAGCTTCCGGTTAAAAATGCAAGAAAAAAAGAAATCCATGATGTTAAAGAAAAAACAAGGGCTGTCTTCAAATAACAATAGATTGTAAAAATTAACTAAAAATAAATAAAGAATTATTCAATTTTATGCTTACAGAACCTAACAAAAAACGCTCTTTAAAAGAGGCAATCAAACACGAAGCTCTTTCCCTAGAAGAAATAGTACATAAAGCCAATGAAGTGGGTCTTTTATTTGTAGAAAAAAAACGTGAAATGGAAAAGATGGAAATCCTAAAGTCAACCATACGAGCCAAAATTATGAATCGCTTTGACGATGGTAGCTTTTCGGAAGCTAAACTCCGTCGCTTATCTGAAACCGATCCTGCTTACATTGAACATTTAGAAAAAATCGTCAATTGCCGTTACGAAACAGAAAAACTTAAAATTCGTTATGATTCGTATAAGAATCTTTTTGAAGCTAAAAGATCAGAACTCTCCTATAAAAAAGCCGAAATGAGGCTCTTTTAAACCGTTCTAGGAAAATCAGAAAATAACTATTATTCTTAATTATGTATGATCGTTAATATTATATATGATCGTTAATAAAACTTTCCAGTCGATCTTTAGGTAGTAAACCGATTTCTCGGGCAACAGCCTCGCCATTTTTAAAGATAACTAAAGTAGGGATACTCATAACATTATATTGACCAGCTATATCTGGACAATCTTCAGTTGAAAGTTTGGCTATTTTTACTTGTGATCCCATTACTTCAGCTACCTCTTCAATTATAGGCGCTAACGCTTTACATGGACCGCACCAAGAAGCCCAAAAATCAACCAAAACGGGTTTTTCTCTTTCATTTAGAACTTCTGCTTCAAAATTATCTTTTGTCAAAGTAACAATGTTTCCTGCCATTTGTACATACTCCTTCAATAAATATTAAGTATTACGTATTACGTATATGAAATATATTAACGAAAGTTTTCTTATTAAAAACTAATAGTTACAGTAAAACCCCAATCCCAAGCCCACTCATCATATCAAGACAATTTCATAATGAAAAGCAAAAACAACACGGTAAGTCTTATTATGAAAATTTGATCCTTAAAATATTAATTGCTTCATTATAATATCGTGCAATTCAGGACGGATCTCCTTAATTCTATCGTCTTCACAACTTGGATAGACACGATTAGTCAAGAAAACAATCGCCAGTTCTTTTTTCAAATCGACCCATAAAGAAGTCCCCGTAAAACCCAAATGCCCAATAGTCTTTGGAGAAAAATATTGACCACAGGCTGGATTCTCTCCTGAAATAGTATCGAATCCAAGAGGGTAAGGTTTATGATCAACAAATGATTGTAAAATATCACTATCTAAAGGGTCTCCAACAATATTCGCTTTATTATGATGGAAAGTTTTAATAATCACATCCGCATATAATAATAAATCTTGAGCGTTAGCAAAAAGACCGGCATGACCCGCAACTCCACCAAAAACATAACAGTTCAAATCATGAACCGCTCCTTCAACTAAAAATTGACGATCGGGACATTTCTCAGTCTTAATATATAAGTAATCATTCTTAAACTCTGAATCTTCAATAGTATTAGGAAAACTAGGTTTAGAAGATTGAGGTCTAATATTAGGAGATTGAGGTAGATAAAAAGTATTAGACATTCCTAGAGGAACGGCTACCCTACTTTTAAAAAGTTGATCCAAGGTCTGATCAAAGGTCAGCTCCAATAAAATTCCCAGCACCATAAAACCTAAGTCTGAATAAACCCTTTTTTGCCCAGGAAAAGATTCAATGGGTAATGATAAGACATCCAATAAAATTCTTCTTCTTTGATCCTGCCAATGATTATCTATGGGATAATTATTCATCCCCTTTTCAAAAAAAGGATGGTGCCACTTGAAACCAGAAGTATGAGATAGTAAATGTCTAACTGATATTGCCTCTTTATCTTTTAAATATAATTTCTCTTTAAGTAATTTTTCTAAATTTGGATTTTTAAAATCAACCTTAAAAAGACAGGATGTTAGTAAATCAGGCAGCAAATCATCTAAGGACCAAATCCCTCTGTTAACGGTATCCATTACTTGATACGTGGTGGATACTATTTTGGACAAAGAGGCAATATCAAACACCACTTTTTGCTTAGTAGTACTGGCCGAACCAAATCCTTTAGCCCATTTTTTATTTTGATACAATATTCCGACCTGACTATCGGTAAAGATCTCTTTTTTTATACAAGACTGTATAAAACTATCTAACTCAGAAACATTGATTCTACTTTCAATATCCTTCCTCATCATTGAGTCTCCAGAAGATCTCGTCATCTCTATCCTTTTACATGCTCAACAATTTTTTCTTCATTAGGCCGGTCAATAACTCCCAACTCAGTAATGATAGCAGAAACCAAATTGTTTGGGGTAACATCAAAAGCAGGGTTTTCAACTTGCACATCTATTGGCGCTATTTGTTTTCCATATATATTTACTAATTCCTCCTTTGAACGTTGCTCAATTTTAATATCTGACCCATAAGAACATTCAAGATCAAAAGTGGAAATAGGAGCAGCAACATAAAAAGGCACTCCATGAAAATCAGCTAATACAGCTAATGTATAGGTTCCTATTTTATTGGCTACATCACCATTAGCGGCTATCCTATCCGCGCCTACAACTACAGCATCTATTTTACCTTGTGAAAACATATAACCAGCCATATTATCGGTAATAAGTGTGGTGGGTATTTTATCTTGCATTAGTTCCCATGATGTCAAGCGAGCGCCTTGTAAATAAGGTCTGGTTTCCGATGCATAAACTTGCTTCAACAAACCTTTCTTATGGCAGGAACGTATTACCCCCAGAGCTGTACCATAACCTCCTGTGGCTAACAAACCGGCGTTACAGTGAGTTAAGAAGGTTGTCGGTTTTGAAACCATTCTTGCTCCATACTCGCCAATTTGTTTGCACCTGGCTAGGTCATCTTTATGAATAAATATAGCTTCAGTCACAACATTTGCGGCGATTTTATTCAATTTTATTCCCATATCAAACTGCCCAATAGCAACTGATTTTATCCTATCAATGGCCCAAAAAAGGTTAACAGCGGTTGGTCGGGTTTTGGCCATATAATCGGATGCTTCATCAAAAGCTGTTTTAAATTTATCTCTACTACCTTTATTCAAAACATAATTTTTGACAAAAAGAGCTAGTCCATAAGCTGCGGCAATACCAATAGCGGGAGCACCTCTTATCAGCATGTTACTTATAGTTTCACCAACTTGTTCATGCGTTCCACAATTAACCCATATTTCTTCGTTCGGTAATTTCAGCTGATCTAATACATCCACCGAATTTTCTCGCCATTCAATCGGACTTTCAATCATAATTTTTCCTATCTGTTAATTATCCGAATGTTTCATGAATTATCTTGGTCCAATTTTCTTTTTAATATTTTTTGGACCAAAGCAGGATTGGCTTTACCATCACTTAATTTCATCACCTGCCCGACAAAAAAATCAAAAAGGTTGGTTTTTCCTTTTCGATACAAATCCAATTGCTTCTGATTATTATTAAGCACTTTATCAATCAATTCATCTAGAACTTCTTGATCACTTATTTGGTTCAATCCCTCTAAATTAACAATCTTACGAGGAGATTTCCCGCTTTCAAACATTTTTTCTAAAACATTCTTTCCTATTTTACCGGAAATAATTCCATTCTCTATCATCAAAATCAATTCAGCTAACTGTGCAGGTGAAATTACAATTTGAAAAAAATCTCTTTTAGTTTTATTCATCAAACGAAACATCTCTCCTAACATCCAATTACATACCAAAGGTGGCTTATTACAATATGAAACAACTTTTTCAAAATAATCTGCTACTTGTTTATTAACACATAATAGAACCGCGTCATCTTTTCTTAATTTATATTTATTAATAAACCTTTTTATTTTTTTCTCTGGTAATTCTGGTAAATCAGCTGCAACCTTTTGTATCCATTGTTGATCAATAACCAAAGTAGGGAGATCAGGTTCAGGGAAATAGCGATAATCATGCTCTTGTTCTTTTAAACGCATAAAAACTGTCTGATTAGTTTTTTCATCATAGGTTCTGGTTTCTTGCCTAACAGCCCGCCCAGACCCTATCAACTCGATCTGTCTATTGATTTCCGCTGTTAATGCTTTTTCAATATAATTAAAGGAATTGACATTCTTCACTTCCGTTCTAATCCCCAAGGAGCCATCTGGGTTTCTAATTGAAACATTGGCATCACATCTAAAATGCCCCTTTTCCAAATCGCCCTGACAAATATCCAAATATCTAACCAGACTATGAATTTGTCGCATATATAATTCCGCTTCATGGGGTGTCCTGATATCAGGATCGCTTACAATTTCTAAAAGAGGAATTCCGGCCCTATTTAGATCTACCAAGCTATACTGATCATAATGAAGATTTTTACCGGCATCTTCTTCTAAATGGATCCTACTTATACCTATTGATTTGCCATCAGGTAAAACAATCTCTCCACTTTGACAAATTGGTTTCTCATACTGAGTTATCTGATATCCTTTCGGCATGTCGGGATAAAAATAATTCTTCCGAGCAAAACTTGATTTATTAGCTATTTGACATCGAGTTGCTAATCCCATGCGGATAGCAAATTCAACCGCTTTTTTATTTAAAACCGGTAAGACACCTGGTAAACCTTGACATACTGGACAAGTTTGACTATTGGGAGCTTGACCCTCTTTGGTACCACAACGACAAAATGCTTTGGTGATTGTCGATAACTGACAATGTATTTCGAGACCTATTACAGTTTGGTATTCCTCTCTAAATAGAGGGATATCTGTTGATCCATTCGGTGGCTCGTTCATAATGAAAAGCTCCTCTTAAGAGTTGTGTTTCCTTAAAATGCCCAGACATAAGCTGCATGCCAATAGGTAATCCCTTAGAATCAAAACCGCAGGGAAGCGAGATAGCAGGAGCTCCCACTAAGTTAGCTAACGTAGTATAGATATCCGATAGATACATTTTTAAAGGATCATTTACTTTTTCTCCTAAGGAAAAAGCTGTAGTAGGAGCAGTAGGACCTACAATTAAATCTACTTCTTTTAATATCTTTTTATAATCCTCACATAATCTGGTTCTAATATTATCCGCCTTACCATAATAAGATTTATAGTATCCAGCTCGAAGACCAAATGTACCCAACAAAATTCTCCTTTTAACCTCTTTTCCCATATTTTCCTGTCTAGTATACTCATATAATTCATCTAATGATTGCCGGCCTCTCTCATTATTAGACATATTTTTATCGTTAGACATATTTATATTGCCATTAGCAAAAGAAGAACTTCGCACTCCATAATTCACTCCATCAAATCTAGCTAAGTTGCTACTGGCTTCAGCTGAAGCAATCATATAATAAACTGGAATAGCGTATTTTATATTGGGCAATGAGACTTTTTTAACTTTACAACCCAATTTGATAAAGGTTTTAACAGCATCTTCTATAGTATCTGAAACTTCAGGATCATTATCCTTAGAGTAAAATTCTTCAAGATAACCAATGGTCATACCACTAATAGTTTTTTTCATTTCAGATAAGTAGTCTGGAGTGTTTTTAAAAAGCGAGGTTGAATCATTTTGATCCCCACCGGCTATCGTTTGTAACAATAAAGCTATACCCTCCGATTGGCAGGCAATAGGACCTATTTGTTCCAATGAGGAACTAAAAGCTGTTAGACCAAACCGACTTACTCGACCGTATGTCGGCTTCAATCCCATCACTCCACAAAAAGACGCCGGCTGACGAACGGAACCACCTGTATCAGATCCCAATGCTAAAGGAACTAATCTCGCAGCTACTGCTGATGCACTGCCTCCACTAGATCCTCCCGGACTACGCGAATCATCCCAAGGATTTAACACTGGCCCATAGGCAGAGTTTTCGTTGGACGAACCCATGGCAAATTCATCCATATTGGTTTTACCAACAATTACACAACCCTGATCAATTAATTTCTGTACTACCGTAGCATTATACGGCGCTATAAAGTTGTTTAAAATCCTAGAAGCACACGTATTTCGAATTCCTTGAACCAAGATATTATCTTTAATCGCAATTGGTATACCCATTAACAAGTTTTTATGATTGGCTCTATTTCCATTACTTCCATTAATTCCATGATTCTTACGAATTTCCTTTTGCAATTTATCATCCGCCCGCTTGGCCATTTTTAAAGCGGTCTGTCCTGATATGGTAATAAAAGATTTCAATAAGGATTGTTTTTCTTTTATTCTTTTTAAATAATATTGAGTTAGTTCGACCGCGCTAATTTCTTTCTTTCTAAGCATCATCGACAGCTCGAAAACATTTTTTTGCCACAGCTCCAAAATAATCCATCCTTGAAAAATTAAAAATATTTACCGCCCTATAAAATCTCAGGAACCTTAAAACATTCGTGCTCTAATGAAGGAGCATTTTCCTTCATGACCTCACATAATTTACATGGTTGACCTACATCTTTCGCTAAAAATAACTTATTTTCTACCTTAACTTTTGCCTCATCGATTTTTATATCTTCTATAGTTTCTATATCTTCCATCTTATGAAAGGCAAAATATTGCAGTAATCGCTGTAATTGATTCTGATAAATGACAATTTCTTTATCAGTTAGCCGAATTTTAGCCATTTTGGCTATTTGAATAATGTCATCCTTAGTAATTCGCAAAAATATCCTCCTTATTTGTGCTATTTTATCAAACAATTACACTACAATTATACTCTAAAAAATTGCATATCGTTTTAAATTAATATATACAAGTCGAATGTGACTGCCTCTCTATACACAGGTAGTTATTTGATCCATAATTTAACTAATTTCTAAAGCCAGATAAATTTAAAGATTCCATGACATTACAGCTTAATGACTTCAATTATAATTTACCTGAAGAGTTAATTGCTCAACATCCAAAAGATAATAGATCAGACTCTCGCTTACTCGTAGTTAACCGCAGAACCAAAAAATGGGAACACAAGCAATTTAAAGATATTATTAACTATTTTACCCCACAAGATATGATCATAGTAAATAATACCAGGGTTTACCCTGCTCGTCTGATTGGGAAAAAATCAACTGGTGGCAAGGTAGAGGTACTATTGGTCTCCAAATTAGAAAAGGAGAAAAACCAGTGGAACGCTCTATTAAAGGGGAAATTAAAGGATGGTGATCATATTTTCTTTGATCAAAACCTTAATTTAACCATCATAAACAAACAACAAGGTATAGTTGAATTTTCAATTAACAACGATGAGCTTATGGTCGTTTTAGAAAAAATTGGCCATATTCCTCTTCCTCCTTACATAAAAAGAAATTACGATCCAGGCCAACACGATCTCTACCACAATCAGGACCAAAAACGATATCAAACCATCTTTGCTGAACAAACCGGCTCAGTTGCTGCTCCAACCGCTGGACTTCATTTTGATCAACAAACTACTGATATAATCCGTCAAAATGGTACCGAGATAAAAGATATTACACTTCATGTGGGTTTAGGAACCTTCCTTCCTGTAAAGCATGATGAAATCGACCAACACAAAATGCACGCTGAGTCTTACTATATTTCTGATGAGGTGAAAAAAGACATTGCCAAGGTTAAATCACAAAATGGCCGTATATTTGCCATTGGAACCACTAGTTTTAGGGCCCTTGAGAGTTCTTGTATTTATAGTAATGACGACGATAGTAATTGTAATACTAATAGCTATACTAATAGTAGTCCTAATAATAGTAACACTATCAACACTGGATGGCATCAAACCCAACTTTTTATCTATCCCCAACATAAAAATGACCAGTTTTCACCCCAAATTTGCGGTGGACTGCTAACCAACTTTCATCAACCTAAATCGACCCTTTTTATGCTCATTTGTGCCTTACTTACTAAAGATCTCGCTTTTGAAATTTACCAAGATGCTATTAAGAATAAATACCGTTTTTTTTCTTATGGTGATGCCATGTTGATTTTATAATACACGATAAGCGTTATGGTACGGGAATAACATTTTCAGCAAATAGAGAGTAACATTCTCCATCTTTAGAATAGAAACTAAGTTCGATTTCTTGATCTGTCCAGAACTTATATAACGCCTTTCGATATGTATAATACCTGATATACATACCCCCAGAACGTCCTGTCACCAAATGATCAGGAGTTGGTAAAAACTCATCAATATAATAACACTCTTCAGAAGTTGACCTTAAATTTGGAAGCCTGACTACTCCTAAAAGATGTTTGGGTCTGACCGTTTCACAAGAATATCCCCCCAACAGCATCCATAAAATTGAAGATACTATTATTAAACGTAAGGACATTTTTCACTCCCTTGATGATAAAGACTACTTCCTAGTACTCTTAAAATTATTTAAAATTTTAATTTCTTTTTTGTTTCGCCCAAACAAAGTAAATCTTTAACTTAATTTTGAATTAATTTTGATAATAATCGAAGATTACTTGATTTTCTTTTTAATAATCCAGCTAATACAACTTTATTTACGCTCTTCTTCTTGTTGAAAACCAATACTATCCCAATGACATTTTTGACAGATATGAAAGGATTTACGTCCTTTTTGAACGTGCTGAGCTCGAAAATCATTATATTCAGGACCATCCCAGATTTGATGAAGTGAACGATGATTTAGGTCTCCCAAAACTATAGGAGAGGATGAGATAGCGGTTTTAGTACAGGGTAAAACCTGACCGTTCCAATTTAAGACAGCAATGTGCCAAGGCCATTTACAAAGCTTATCACTTGGGCCACTCTTTTTCTTCTTTAAGATAGGACGTCCTTCTTTAAAACCTACTGGCCAGTGTCCAATTCGCACAGTACACACGACTTGTAATTGCTGACAAAACTGCTGTACTAATTCTATCTCATCACGATTATAATCAAAGAGAATATAATCGACCATAATCAATAAAGGAGATTTATTAACTTTCTTTTTGGTTGTTAGATCCACAATATTGTTTTTTATTAGTTCAATGTCACCTTTTTGATGTAATTTTTCGTAGGTTTTTTGATAAAAACCGCTAATAGCAATCTTGACAAAATCCAATCCGCTATCAATCAACTTTTGATTGTAATTAGCATTTAACATCATTCCATTTGTTGCAATTAGAGTGGCTACTTTTCGATCAGTGGCATATTTGATCATTTGAAAGATATCTTTATTGAGTAAAGGCTCACCATGCAAATATAATGAAGTTATCAGAACGCTTTGTTTAGCTTCTTCCAAAACTCGGTAATACAAATCAGTATCAAGTGTTCCTTGAGGAATCTTTTGATGTTTTTGTTCATAGAAATAATCATAAATATTATTTTTTTTATCCCGACAGCTAATACACGCAAGATTACAGTAATTACCAGGTTCGACAATTAATATAGTTGGATAATGAAGAAACTTTGTTTTTTTAAAAAAATAAAAAAGCTGATTACGAAAGAAATTCAGGATTTTGATGAAAGAAATCTTACCACTAAACAAAAGTAGATACATCATTCTTAGTTTTAGTAGTAAATCCATATTTTCGTCGAGTGAATTATTATTCGCCTATAATTTTAACCATCACCCGTTTTTTTCTTTTCCCGTCAAACTCTCCGTAAAAAATCTGCTCCCAAGGGCCAAAGTCTAATCGTCCACCGGTGATGGATACTACTACTTCTCTTCCCATAATTTGACGTTTTAAATGAGCATCACCATTATCCTCGCCAGTATTATTATGACGATATTGAGAAATAGGCGCATGCGGTGCTAATTTTTCTAACCATTTTTCATAATCATGATGCAATCCTGATTCATCATCATTTATAAAGACCGAAGCTGTGATATGCATGGCATTACACAACAGTAGGCCCTCTTTAATTCCACTATTTCGTAAACATTCTTCTACATCAGGAGTAATGTTAATAAAACCTCTCCTTTCAGGTACATTAAACCAAAGCTCATTCCGATAACTTTTCATAAAAACTCCACTAAAAACCCCGTCCTCTAAAAGGACGGGGTTACTAATAAATAAAACTTTCAAAAATTATATCAAATTGATAACCAAACTCTACTTACGCACCTTAGAAAACTACAGTTGAGGTCCAGCAGACACCAAAGATTGGCCTTTCTGGGTATCCGTATATTTGGTAAAATTGTCGACAAACATTTTACCCAATTTTCTTAAAGTTTGATCATATGCATCTTTATCTTCCCAATTACGAGGATCCAATATATTAGAATCAACTCCTGGTAAAGAAACTGGTATTTGTAAATTAAAGACTGGAAAATTCGCTAACTCACAACTTTCTAAAGCACCATCCAGCACGGCTCTTACGATGGCCTTAGTTTCTTTAATAGAAATCCTCTCTGCTTTACCGTATCCTCCACCTGACCATCCTGTATTAATTAAATAAGCATCTGAGTTATGCTTGTTCATTTTATTTCCTAAAACATCAGCATATTTAGTAGGGTGCAGGGTTAAAAAAGCTTGTCCAAAACAAGAAGAAAAGGTTGCTTTAGGTTCAGTAATACCTAACTCAGTTCCCGCTACCTTAGCAGTATAACCACTTAAATAGTGATACATCGCTTGTTCCTTACTAAGTTTAGATACCGGAGGTAATACTCCAAAAGCATCACAAGTCAAAAAGATAATTTTATTTGGGTGCCCACCTTTAGATACCGGTTTAACAATATTATCGATATGATCAATTGGATATGAGACACGAGTATTTTCCGTTTTTTCCGACGAAGCAAAATCAATCTCTCCATCTTCTTTTAATACTAAATTTTCCAATAAAGCATTACGACGAATGGCATTATAAATCTCCGGTTCTTTATCAACTGATAAATCAATACATTTAGCGTAACAGCCACCTTCAAAATTAAAAATTCCTTCGTTATCCCAACCATGTTCATCATCACCAATTAATCTACGATCAGGGTCGGTTGATAATGATGTTTTTCCAGTTCCTGAAAGTCCAAAAAACAACGCGACACTACCGTCTTTACCCATATTTGCTGAGCAATGAAATGCCCCCATATCTTTTAAGGGTAAAAAGTAATTCATCATGGAAAACATTCCCTTTTTGATTTCACCTCCATACCAGGTTCCGCCAATAACGGTCATTCGTTCACCTACATTAAAAGCGGCAAAAACTTCTGAACGCATTCCATACTTTTCATATTCCTTACACGAGGTCTTACAAGCGTTTAAAATGGTCCAGTCAGGAGTAAAATCACTTAGATCTTCATCGGTAGGTCGGATAAACATATTTTTAGCAAAATGAGCCATCCAGGCCACCTCTGTAACTAAGCGAACTTTTATTCGAGTATCAAGGTTAGCTCCACAAAAGGAATCTACCACATACAATTTCTTACCGTTTAGTTGTTCTTGGGCCAAACTTTTTACATGGCTCCAAGCTTCAACAGATAATGGTTTATTATCTGAACCATTACCATCCTTGGCCCACCAAAGATTTTCATCGGCAACCGGCTCTTGCACAAAATACTTATCTTTAGGGGAACGACCTGTAAAACGGCCTGTATCAACCGATACAGCCCCTAATTTTGAAACCACACCTCTATCGTATCCTTCTAAAGACGGATCCGTTTCATGTTTATACAACTCATCATAAGATAAGTTATAAAAAATCTCTCGCCAATCGGTAATTCCAACTTTTTCTAATTGAAGATTTTGCATATTAGCCTCCTCCTAAAAATTCCTATCTAAATAAAGGAATACATACAATAATATTAATCTTTTAATGATAACAGAGTAATAAATTATTTCAATTGCTTTTATACATTTTTGTAAAAGAAAAAACCTGAGGGAATAATCTGAATTATTTGACATGTAAAACCTCTATATAGTATTAAACTCTAATTTCTTTCTTTTTTACGACGATTTTAGGAGCACAT
>CAZJDM010000055.1:0-25354 GCA_964544765.1 uncultured bacterium | reverse complement strand
AAAAAGACCTGGAATCCCGTTTTAACTTTGCCTCTCTCATTTGACTTTGAACCGATTGTAAGGTGTTTAAAAACATCTTCCTTTGATTTTCTTTCTCATTAATTGCTTTCAACTTGTGTCTTCTCTTTTTAACAAACCAAGATAAAAACACCGCACATACAACCAAAATCAATAATCCCGTAATTACTACCCACCTCGGAAAACCTAGTAATTGTTGTCCCCTGACTTCTAGTTTTAAACCTTTAATTTTTTTCTCAATTCCTTTTTCAAATCCGTACAAAATATAGGATATATTAATAGGATCGATATTAAAAACACCTACCGCTAAGGATTTTATTTTTAAATTGTAAGACAAAACCTTCTGTGTTTTTTGTGAAGTAGATCTTAAGTCCGTGTGTTTTAATTCAAGCCCTTTCACTTCCGGTAATTGTGGAGGTCGTATAAAAAAGGCATTTTTATCTTTTTCTGACCATTTGAAAACAATGGACATATGGATCGTATCGCCTAATGAATAATGAGACTTGTCAGCATTAACTTTAATATCAAATAAAGGCAAAATCTTCTTAATATCTTCATTTGTCGGTTCTTTTCCTTCAGAAGAAGCAATACCAACAGAAGAATCAGCTGCTTTTTTAAAATCTGTCTCTACATCAGTACTATTACCTATAATGGATAATAATTTCATCATAGGTACCGCTAACCAATCTCTAGCTCCATTAATTTCAGCTAAAATTTTATGATTAGGAGATAAAATTAAAGTAGTTGGAAAAGCTCTTACTCCATATTTAGCAACTACTTGACCGGTTGGATCTAACAATATAGGCATTTTGTATTTTTGATTACCCAAAAAAGATTCAACAACAGCTTTCCCTCCCTGATCAGCTGATATTGCCAACATTTCATATTTAGTTTTATCCAAATTGCGATAAAATTCCTCTAAAGCAGGAAGTTCTTCTCGACAAGGACCGCACCAGGTTGCCCAAAAATGAAGAAAAACTACCTTGCCCTTAGTTTGGTTTAAAGACATCTTCTTTTGTTGCAAATCCGGCAAGGTAAAGTCTGGAGCTACAGGTAGATCTTTTTTAGCAAAAATTTGTAACGAAGATAATAAATTGGATAATTGATCCACCGATCCTGAAGACGGCTGAGATGATACTTTATTAGGTGTCCCTTGGGCCCATAAACACGGGTATGTACTAAAAACAACCACAAAAGCTAGTATTTGAAAATAACGCTTAATAACTATTTCCTCCTTTTTTTGAATTTAATTGCTCAAGCATTTTTAATGTTTGCTTAGCTTGAGCCTTCATATTTAACTCTATATACATCTGATGCAAAGCTTTGTACAAATTCTGATCATCAGGGCTACTAATTAAGGCTTTTTCTAAAAAAGCTACTGCTCTTTTCTTCCTTCCTGATTTCCAATGAAATATGGCTTTTAATCTAGAATACTGATTTTCCCATTCTTCAGCTTCAAAATAACTGTCATAAAAATTCATCAATTTTTCAAAATTATGTAGCTCTGTAATAGATTTAGCTTGTAATTTGAAATATAGAAGAACATATATCCGTTCCTTATGAAAAGCAGGGTTAAAGGCATATAAAAAACATAAAATATACCCTAAAACAGCACCAATAAAAATCCTCTGAGCTATTGCTTTAGTTAAAAAAGAAGTCTTTTGATTCACTATAAACAAAGTAACCAAACCACCTCCAATTAGCCCACCAATATGTCCTGCATTATCTATATGAGGAATTATAAATCCTAAAACAATATTTATGATCGCCAAAGATAAAAAGACGCTTTGTTTTAATCCTTTAATCCGGTATTCAATTACTAAACCACTACCAATCAGTCCAAAAATAGCTCCACTAGCACCCACCGATATACCTTTGACAAACATCAAAGAAGCCAAAGAGCCACTCAAACCCGAAAGAAAGAAAACCCATGTATAATATTTACGACCAAGGACTCTTTCCATAATAGAGCCAAGTATCCATAAGGCATAACTGTTAAAAGCAATATGCAAAAGACCACCATGTAAGAAAATACAGGTGACTAATCGATAATACTGTCCATTCCATATATACAGAGGATCCATTGCCCCATAACCTAATAAATTAGGGAAAATAATGGAGCTTAGGTGCACCAAAACAATAAGGACCAGAAGACTGGAGGTGACAGTGTTTTCCGGCTTAAATAGTGGAATATTCCAATTTATTTTCATAACAGTTACCGTTTTTTATGATCTTACGAGCAAAATTTCGACCAAAATGATATATGAGATAAGAATATTGAGGAATCTCAAACAATACAATATCAGCCTGTTTTCCTATTTCAATACTGCCCAATCGACCTTCCAGACCAAGTGCTTTGGCCGCATTGTAGGTTGTCGCAGCTATAATCTCATAGGGTTGCATTTTCATTTGAGTAGCCGCCATATTCATAATAATAAACAAATTATCACAGACACATGAACCCGGATTAAAATCAGAGGCAATGGCCACAGAACATCCTTTTTGTAATATTTTTCTAGCTGGAGCATATGGCAAATTGCAATAGTATGAGGTTCCCGGTAAAAGTACAGCCGGAATATTCTTTTCGACAAGTCCTTTGATCCCTTCTTCAGATACAAATTCTAAATGTTCTACAGAAAGAGCGCTAAATTCGATCGCAAGTTCTGTTCCCTTTAAACAAGTAAATTCATCAGCGTGCACCTTAACCCTCATACCCAGATCACAAGCTTTCTGTAATATTTTTCGCGCTTGATTAACAGAAAAAAATCCTTCTTCGATAAATATATCGCATACATTAGATAATTTTTTCTGGTGGACCAAAGGCAACATATCATCACAAACAAGCTGAACATACTCATCAGGTTTGTCTTTATACTCTAAAGGAAAAGCATGAGCCCCCAGAAAGGTTGGTATAACTTCTACCGGCAGTTTATCTTGAGCACTTCTTATAGCTTGCAAGGATTTGATTTCATTATCTGTATCCAGACCATACCCACTTTTGGCTTCAATAGTAGTAACTCCCCAAGAAAACATATGAGTAAAAGTCTTTTTAGCTTTATTTGCTAAATCTTCCATAGATTCCTGGCGAGTATGATTTACTGAACGATTAATACCACCCCCAGCTTTGGCAATTTCCAAATAAGTTTTTCCCGCTATTTTCATAGCAAACTCAGCAGCCCTGTTTCCACCAAAAACAGGGTGGGTATGGCAATCTATAAAACCGGGAAAAGCAACCAATCCTGAAGCATCTATTTCTTTAATACCTTTTCGTTGCCGAATAGAATTAAAAACAGGATCCGACATTTCACCAAGAGCTTTTACTTTGCCTTCTTCACAAAATATATATCCATTTTTTATAAGAGAAAGATCAGATTCTTCTAGAAATTGTCCCTTTTTAGCTGCCACTTGCTTACAAGTAACAATCTGTTCAATATTTGATATTAAGAGCATACAAAATCCCTACCAGTTTAACTTGCCAGATATCATACATTTAAAAAAGGTATTTTAATTTGATGTTCTTCCGCCTTTTGTACAGCCAAATCATATCCCGCATCTACATGCCTAACAACACCCATACCAGGATCAGTTGTTAATACCCGAGATAATTTTTCATCAGCCTCATCTGTACCGTCAGCCACAATAACCATTCCAGCATGTAATGAATAACCCATACCAACTCCACCGCCATGATGAAAGCTAACCCAACTCGCTCCACCAATAGCATTCAAGGCAAAATTTAATACCGGCCAATCTGCTACAGCATCTGAACCATCTTTCATAGCCTCTGTTTCTCTGTTAGGAGAAGCAACCGAACCACAATCCAAATGATCCCTACCAATTACAATCGGGGCTTTTAATTTTCCTTGACGAACTAAATCATTAAATAACAATCCAGCTTTTTTACGATCACCATAGCCCAACCAACAAATTCGACAAGGAATTCCTTGAAACTTGATCTTTTCTTTAGCCATTTCCAGCCACCGCACTAAAGCAACATCGTGGGAAAACATTTTTGATAATTCCCGATCCAAGCAAAAAATATCCTCCGGATCACCAGATAATGCCGCAAAACGAAAAGGTCCCTTGCCTTCACAAAACAAGGGTCTTATATAAGCAGGTACAAACCCCGGAAAACCATAGGCTTCTTCTAATCCTCCCATTTGGGCGCCAGATCTAATGTTGTTTCCATAATCAAAAACTTTGGAACCTTTATTTTGAAATCCTAACATGGCAGTCACATGTTCTGCCATTGATATATATGCCTTTTTAATATACAGATCTGGATCATTTTTTCTTAATTCTGAAGCCTGTTCTAAGTTATATCCTGCCGGAACATAACCATTTAAAGGGTCGTGCGCCGAAGTCTGATCAGTAACTAAATCGGGAATTATACTTCTTTTCAAAATCTCTGGAAAAACTGTGGCCGCGTTTCCTACCACTCCGACTGATATCGTCTTTCTTTTCTCTTTGGCTGCCAGGACAATTTCAAGGGCTTCATCAAGATTATCGGTCATTATATCTAAATAACCAGTATCGATCCTTTTCTTAATACGTTCTGGATCAACATCTACACCTAAAAAAGTTGCTCCAGCCATAGTTGCCGCTAGTGGTTGAGCACCCCCCATACCCCCTAAACCACCAGAAAGGATTAACTTACCAGCAAGCTCTCCATTATAATGTTTTTTGCCGGCTGCTATAAAAGTTTCATAGGTTCCTTGCAATATTCCCTGGGTTCCAATATAAATCCAGCTCCCCGCAGTCATTTGACCAAACATCATAAGGCCCTTTTTATCCAACTCCCTAAAATGTTCCCAGGTTGCCCACTTAGGAACTAACATTGAGTTTGCGATGACAACTCTTGGAGCATTAGCATGGGATTTAAAAATAGCCACTGGTTTACCTGACTGCACCACTAAAGTCTCATCATTTTCAAGTTGCTGTAAAAGGTCCACTATTTTATCAAAACATTGTAAATTACGAACAGCCTTACCTGTTCCTCCATATACCACTAAATTTTCAGGATTTTCGCCGACTTCCTTATCTAGATTATTAATCAACATTCTTAAAGCTGCTTCTTGATGCCAGCCTTTGCAATTCAATTTTGAACCTTTAGGAGCCTTCATTCCTGGTCTTACTTTTAATCTACCGTCCATGTTTTCTCCTTTTAAAAATATCCATCCCTAGGACATGAGGTAACAAAAAACAAGCAAAATAGCAAACAAAAACCTCCTTGTTTTATGCATAAAGTGATTGAAAGAAGGGGGTGTTTTATGCTATATATGAATATATTGGAGGTAAATCTTTGAAAAGACATGCTCAAACTTACTTAAAACAATGGATAAAGTCAACACACAGAAAACCCCTCATAATACGAGGTGCTCGCCAAGTAGGAAAGTCAACTTTAGTCAGGATGTTTGCTAAACAATTGAAAATACAATTGATCGAGATTAATTTTGAAGAAGATTATTTACATTGCCTCAGTTCTGCAACTGTTTCGTTGGAAAATTTGATAATTGAAATTGAAGGTAGATTTAACGTACAATTAAATAGTTATACACTACTATTTTTAGATGAAATACAACATACCCCTAAAGTAATACCCCTGCTTCGCTATTTTTTCGAAAAACGTCCTGACATTCCTGTTATTGCAGCTGGTTCATTACTTGAGTTTGCCTTAGAAAAGGCTGATTTTTCAATGCCTGTTGGTCGGGTTAATTTCTTTTATCTTTCTCCAATGACTTTTCTGGAGTTCCTTGATGCTCTTAATGAAAAAATTATTGTAAAACATATTTTAAATAAAGACTTCAACGCTCTTCATGGAAATTCAGCTAAACTTGATAACCTTGTTCGTAAATATTATTTTATTGGTGGTATGCCAGAAGCGATTAAGGTATACATTGAAAGTAAAGACCTTAATAAAGTAAGAGAAGTTCACAGAAGCATTGTTCAAACCTATAAAAGTGATTTTCCTAAATATAACACCTCAAAAAGTCTGGTTAAAATACAGGATATTTTTATCAAAATTCCTTTCCATATTGGTAAAAAAATAAAATATTCAGAAATATCCTCTTATCAATCTCGAGACGTAAGAAAAGTTTTAAATCTGCTCTCCAAGGCGGGTATCATTACATACTGCTTTCACTCTCAATGTTCTGGATTTCCAATTAAGGCACAAATTGATGAAAAAACTTTTAAAATTTATTTTCTTGATGTTGGCCTACTAAATTATCTTCAAGGAATTACTATCAATTTAATCCAAAATATAGATGAAAAAGAATTAGTCAATAAAGGAATTATTGCAGAACAATTTGCAGCTCAACATCTAGCATATTTTGAAAATGGCTTTGAACCTCCAGAGCTCTTTTATTGGCTTCGAGACAAAAAAAGTAATAAAGCTGAAATTGACTTTATCTTACAAAAAGAATTTACTATTCTACCAGTAGAAATAAAATCCGGAGCAAGTGGAACATTTAAATCTTTATTTCAATTTGCCTATGAAAAACAAATACAATTAGCTTACGTGTTCGATATGAAATTGAGAAATAGTAACGAAAAAATTGTTCATGATTGCATACACCATCGACCTTTAAAAAAACCTGAAGCTATTTCTTTAAAATTACATCGATTACACATTGGTACTATTGAAGCTCTCCTATTTGAACCGATCAATCCTAAATTCATTGATATCCCTAAATAAAGTAAACACCCCCAAACAACAGTAAACATTGATTTTGTTTTTAACTTCTTTCTATTTCAGTTATAATAGACTTAATATAAGTAAAATCCACCATAAATTCAGTAGTTAGATATTAAACTTTGGAGAACAATGATATGAAAATATTCATGCTTTTTTTGGCACTAATTATATGGGTATCATCCTGTAAAGAAAAGGAAAAAGCAGAAGTCAAAAGTCTTATAGATGTAGAAACGATAGTTGGAAATGAACTTGTAGGAACTCTCTTTTTACAAGATGAAACACTGGCTTCCTATAATTTTCGCCAACCTAATTTCCAAAGTGCGGTTGGAAACTATGAATACCATATTCAACAAGAACGTAGAAAAGAAAATACGGGAATTTATGAACAATATTTCCTTGTGGTCCATAAAAGTTATTTGAAACAGACGTATGGAAATAAAGTTATTCATTTTGATTCAGGAACCTGGCACAAAGATCAAATAATCGATAGTAGCTTTTCCTACATTTTTTTTAATGGAATGAAAGTAGGGCTGATCAACGAACCACGTCTTAATAAAACTATGTATTACCACCAAGCCAATAATTTTACCAATCAAGTATATGCCAATTTAAATCCTGAATATCAAAGCAGCCTTCATCTATGTCAACACTTAATGGATTTAGACTTTGGAAAACTCCGAATACATACCCATACAAATATTAGTTTATCCGAGTTCCAGCCTTGCTCCCTTGATACTTCAGGTGGAATTTTAAGAATAGTTCCCCATCAATGTTATGACCCTCACGGTGGTCGAGGAGATCAAGGTTCTTGCTGGGGAGATATGTATCCTCCTCTTTTTAAGGTTGGATGTTCTGAAAATATTTGGATTAGGGATCAAATAGGCAGACCGATTGAAATTCCCGGAAATGTAAATGAGGTTTCATGCGGAATAATGCCGGTTAGGGATGATTATTATTATTTTCTGTTAGAAGGACAAAGCGCAACCGTTTTCTTTTACAAAAGAACCGCCTTTCCAACTGATAACGTTTGGGAATCTCTTAGATATCTAGAATATGGTAACCCTATTCCCTTTTCTATTGTGGGAGGAACGGTTCCCAGACCTTCCTTAGGAGTATTAAATATTTGGAGTGTTTTGGAAAACACCTCTGACTTCTCTGCGTATATACAACTAAGGGCCCAAATAAATAATTTCCCTATTCAGTTCTCTTATATACCCAATAACATGCGACAAATAAGACAAGATCACCTACTTGGAACCATTTTTCGAACTCCACCAATAGATAACAGAAAATTAAATATAATTTTTATCTGTCAAGGAAACTACGAATATCAATGTGACTTAGTATTCAATGAAAATAAAATTGTACTGCGTTTTCCGGATTATACCCGATAAAAGCCAATGTATTAGGAGACATATATGTTTAAAAGAACCATATTCTGTATATTATTTTTGATCCTCACAAGTTGCAAAGAGGATAAAAAGGCTGACCAATATCCCCTAAGAGACCAAACTAAAGTAGATCCAACTAAAACGGAAAGAGGAGTTTCTGCCCCAGAAGCCGCAAGCGGACCAACTTTTAAGCCCTATGGAAATTTACAAATGTCTCCTTTAGAGGTCCAAAAACAGCCTCCTGAGGCTCCTATACAAAGCATTTTTAATACCTGGAAATCCGAAGATGAAACTCTACATGTGAGTTTTCGCCAAAACGAAACTCTCAAGATTACTGAGTTTTTTTATAATTGTGTCGTTCAAAATAATAATGTAAAAGATCTCATTTTAATTACTGGTATTGCACATATTAACGAGGCAGGAAAAAACATCATATTTGATCTTTCAAAAAATCACTTAATTTTAAAAACCAATTTATCAATAAATGATACGAATTGTAGAAGCTTTATCGAAGGAAATGTTCCCTATACTCTACAAAAAGACAAATTAACACTCAAAAATGTAACTTTTAACAAGTCTTAACATTATTATGTTTTATTTTGCTCCCATAGATTTTGGAACAAAAGAGACTATTTTATGCGAAAGCCAATCCCATCATATCACCAAAGTTAAAAGAAAAAAAACAGGAGAAGCAATCTTCTTTACCAATGGAAAGGGTGACATTTTTAAAGGTATTATAAACTATGAAAATAAAGATAAAAAAATAAGCCTCTCACAAATAGAACTAAAAGAACGATTTGAAAGACAGTTACACATCCATTTAATTCAAAGTTATCCTAAAAAACAACTATTTGACTTAATTATACAAAAAACCACCGAACTAGGAATTGATTCTATAACCCCTGTTGTAACAGATAGAACCATAAAGACTCCTAATAAAAATGATTTTATTAAAATGTCAACTAGGCAGGACCAGATTTCTATAGAAGCCTGCAAACAAGCAGAAAATCCTTTTCTTACCACCATCAACCCTATCTGTAAATTAGATGAAGCCATTGATCATTTAAAAAATATGTTTAATCTTAATACGCTATTAATCTTAGACGCTAAAGCAAATACACCAATAAAAACCCTGTTATCCCAAAGGAGCCTTATTAATCCCAAACCACTTCATATAGCTTATATAATTGGGCCAGAAGGTGGGTTTAGCCCTGAAGAAAAACAAAAGTTTCTAAATTATAAGGCTTCTATAGTTTCTTTCGGTGAAACAATATTAAGAACAGAAACAGCGGCAATCAGCATAATGTCAATCCTTCGTTATGAGGCTATTGATCTTATAAAACGCTCTTGAAGCGTGATCGTTTGCTTTTTTGGTTGTAAGTTTCTATAATATTAGTAGTAACTTTATTTAAAAAAATGGTGTTTAATTATGGAAAAAATAGATTCTTTTGACAATTACTTAGAAGATATTTCTTTTACCCCAATCTCGAAAGGCTTAGGTTTCGCCTACGATCATAAAGCAGTAGCTAAAGCTGGTTTTACCAAACACAAATTGTCTCAAAATAAAGAAAATTTTTCAAATTGGGATCCAGATTATCAACCACTCTTTGTAGATCCTACTAAAATTAGTAAGTCTCCTTTACCCACTCCCAAAAAAAGTAACCGCCCCATCATGAAATACAACTTATTTGGTGGTCGTTCCAACAACAGATCCGCATGGAGATCTACGAAATCTATCGCTCCTAAAAAAAGAGTACCTCGGAACTCGAACCAAATTAAAGTACCCCCTCAAAAAAGAGACCCTCTTTATAAATCCACACCAAAACCTAGAACAACTAAAAAAAGAATTAATAATGAATATGAATCGCAAAATATTTCACCGAATATATTTCATATGGCTAGTCCTTTCATTAGACTTTTGGCTTTTGGTCTAGATCTTATATTAATCTCAGGAGTTTTTTCTCTATCATTACTATCTGCAATAATATATGTTCGATATACTTATAATACGGACTTATTTTCTTTTACTCTGACAAATCCTATCTGGCAATGGCCCAACTTGCTTAATAACTTGCGAATATTGGCAACCAATCCGGTGTTAAATCTAGTTATCATTTTTGGTTTCTTATTATTTTTATTTTATCTAACCTTTTTTACCTTATTAATCGGAGCAACTCCCGGAAAAATTCTTTTTAACATCAGACAAGTATGTTCAACTGGAAAACCAGTAGGTTTATTCCGAACATTAAAACACAATTTTGTTTTTCTTTTTACCATGCCAACAGCTGTTCAAGCTTTATTTAACCAACGTTATCAAACTTATTATGACAAAGCCTGCGATGTCCTTACCATTAAACAGCAAAACGGTTGACAGAATTCTAAAATTCAAATAAACTTTCTCGCTCATTGAGAAAGGATCATAGCGTGAATAAATTCCTATCTTGGCTACAATATTTTAAGTTTGACAGAAGAATGGCTTTTGGTCTCATTTTTGTTTCTTTGTTTATCCTTCTATCCGTTCCTACCAAAACTTCTTTTTTTATTGGAATTATAATTGCGGGAATAGGGGAGTCAATTCGATTTTGGTCAGCAGGTTATCTGCATAAAAAATCAGTTTTAACAACTGCAGGACCTTATGCAATGACTAGAAACCCTCTTTATTTTGGATCTTTTTTGATAGGATGTGGTTATTCTATTGTTTCAAACAATGTGTACCTTTTTGCTTCTTACCTTATTGCTTACGCCTTAATCTATTCGAATACTATTAAAAAAGAGGAAAAATTTTTAGAAAAAGAATTTGGAGACGAATTCTTAGGATACAAGCACTCGGTCCCAATCTTTTTACCCAATATCTCCAACCGTGGAATTCCCAATAAAGATAATATAAAGTTTTCATGGAAACACGCTTCCTCTTTTAAAAAGAATGCTGAAATTGAAGGTATACTTGGTTATATTGGATGCAGTATCCTATTTTATTACCTACTAAATGCTAAGGATCCACATCAATTCAAGCTAATTATTTTATTAGTGTTGTTTCTATTTCTGATAATTCGATGGTTCTATTATTTTAAGCAAGCCCGAAAATTATCTAAAGATGAGATGAGTGAAGAAAGTAGTAACGAGAGTTAAAACTCTTTTTTTCGAAAACAAGCAATACTAATAATAAAAAATACCATAATCAATATTAGTCCATACAAAGATCGATAGAAGAGATTATCTAACTCTAAAACTGTTTGATAAACAACTTCATTACGAATATTAAATACGTTTAAGTCAAAAATATGGGTTAAAGCATTTAATAAGTCTTTTAACCCTTCCGTTTTAATCTTTTCAATAAACGGATGAAAACTTGATACCAAATGACCAATTAAAAACATGGAAATAACACTAAACAATCCAACTAAAGGTGTGGCTATGGTTGACAACAACAAAGACAAGGCCATAATTACTATAAATTCCACAAAATTAAGATATACACATTGTACAACTCCTATAAAGTTGCTCATATCTACTTTATAAGCAACCAAAAGAGTCATTACACCTGATAAAATAGAATAGCTAAGGAGAATTACCATAAGTCCAAAAAACTTGCCCAATAGAAATTGAACCCTACTAACAGGTTTACTTAAGACAGTGTAAATAGTTTTTTTATCAATCTCACGATAAACTAAAGAGGTCCCTAAAAAGATCGCTAATAAAGAACCATAAAAAGAAAACGCGGCTAAAGAAAAATCCATTATGATTTTTTCAACGACAACTATTACTAATGATTTCATGACAAAGGAACTACAAGTTGTAATTATAAAAAAAATAACCAACAAATAAATAATTTTGTCCCTTATCATTTCTTTAATTGTATTAATGCAAATATTAATTATCGCGGGCATTAAATCTCCTTCATATATCCTTTTTTTGATACCTTGTTACTCAAAAGCCATGTAAGTATTAACAATAACGTCCTCAAAAGAATCTTCTTTTTCTCCAGATTCTTTGGTTTTTCTCATCATATTTGTTACTAGTTCCGTCGTAATCAATTTACCTTTTTTTATTATACCAATTCGATCGGAAATTGTTTCAAGATCAGAAAGGATATGAGTAGAGAAAAAAACCGTGCATCCTTTTTTCTGCTGTTCTAAAATAATCTCCCTAAAATCTTTTCTACCAACTGGATCTAATCCTGCCATTGGTTCATCTAAAATCAACAATTTCGGTTCATTTATCAAAGCAATGGCCAGAGCCAACCTTTGTTGCATACCTTTAGAATATTTTCCTACCTTTCGATTTACATAGGGAGTTAAACCAACTTTTTCTAGATTCTTATTAATTCTTTCTTCCGCTACATCATAAGGCAATTTATAAAACCTAGTGATCAATTTTAAATGTTCCTTGGCATTAAGATATGGATATAAATAAGGTTGCTCGGACATAAATCCCACCTCATTAATTATCTGATTAAAGGTCTTTTGGTTATAAAAAGAAATGCTCCCTGTATAATTAAGAAATCCTAACATACATTTTATCAACGTCGTTTTACCAGCGCCGTTTGATCCAACAAAACCAAATAATTCTCCTTCTTTTACGTCAAAAGTAATCTCCTCCAATATTAACGTTTTTTTGTTCCAAAAATTTGGTTGAACCGATTTATATACATCATTGATCCTAATAGCATAGTTATCATTTTCCATTGTACTATCCTTACTTGCTCTTTTTACTTTTCTTGTTTTTCTTTTTTCTAATTTCTTTCAATCTATCTTCTTCTAATTTCTTTAGTCTATCAATAATACGTTTTCGTATCTTTTCATCCTCTGTAACTTTTAGCATCTGTTTAGCTATAGCCCGCCTTGCTTCATAGGTATAACTATCAATTTTTTCAATAGCTAATCTTACAATCAGAGATTTAAAATAAGGAGGACTATCAGGATATTCCGAGGATTTCTTATAATAATAAAGCGCTGTTTTAGGATCTTTTTTTATGTCCATATGAAACCATCCTAAAACCATATACAATTGCCAATCTTGAATCTTGTTTTTAACTCCTTTCATTAAAAGTTTTTCTCCAAAATCATTTTTATCAAAAAAAATTAAGGTCAATCCTATATAGCGATAAGCTAATTCGATTCTCTTATCTAACTCGGTAGTAATCTGTGCTAAATTATATAACTCTAAAAAATCTTGCTCTGTAGAGCGATGGTCCAATAATGATTTTTGCAGAGTTGCTATCCATACCCAATCTGAAAAGATGTTATCATAACCAAACGATAAAAAATGAAACCAGGATACAGGAATATAATGAAAATAATTCAAAAGAGTAGTACTCGCAGGCTGAACCGTTATCAGATCTTTTCTGATACGATAGCCTCCAAATAACAAGAAGAACACAATTACCAAGATTCCTAAGGAGTAATACTTCCTCATATTTTTTCTTTTAAGATCCTTAAAACTTAATATTACCAGCAAGTTTAAACAAATTGCCCACTAAAGCTATTTGTAAAAAATAAATAAGTAATAGTAAAATAAACGGTGATAAATCTATAACCGTCAATTGACCGAACCACCTATTTGTATAAGATCTTATCTTGTTATAAAGAGGAACTGTCAACCTGTTTATCAATTGAATAATTGGATTACTAGGGTCGGCACTGACCCAACTGAGAATCACACTTGCGATAATCACATAAGTATATAATGTTAGAACAATGTTAATTATTTTTGCTATCCCATGTATTATTAGACTCATAATATATCCTTAAAATTCATGTTCTAAATTCTAGCTCCATAAATACTGGTACCTATTCGTACCATGGTAGTTCCTTCTTCTAAGGCCACCTGATAATCGTTACTCATTCCCATTGATAATATAACATTTTTATCAGGAAAAATCTTGGTAGAATTAAGAACCAAACGTTTAAAAAAAGGCCTTACTTCCTCAGGATTATCGAAATAAGGTGGCAACAACATAAGTCCTTTAACATTGATATTATCAAATTTTAGAATCTGATCATAAAAAGATTCTAATTCATCTTCTTTGATACCTGATTTATCAGGTTCATTAAACAGTTTTACTTGAATTAAAATATCTTGTGCTTTCTTCATTCTATATGCTTGTTTTTGGATTTCCTTAGCTAATTCTAATCTGTCAACCGAATGAATAAGAAAAACCTTATCTATTATCTGTTTTACTTTTTTTCGTTGTAAATGCCCAATAAAGTGCCATTTGGGAAAACAATCCCTTTGACTAAACCATTCGTGTTTTCTAATTAATTCTTGAGCGTAACTTTCTCCAAAATGTTTTATTCCCAAATGATAACTCTCCATCATTCTATCGGTATCAATTTTTTTTGTTACTCCAACCAGAGTTATCTCTTTATTATCAAGTTTTCTATTATTTATATTTTTCTTTATTTCGGCTATAACTTCAGCCATATTGCTTGTCACGTAAAAACTCCCTTTTTTCCTTCTGCACAATAAATATTTCTTCGAAAAATTAGATTCAAATTGACTTAATAGGTATCCATTCAAATGATTCAGAAATTTCTATTAAATCTTTCATCACACTTGAGATAGGTAAACCGACAACATTATAATAGCAACCACAAATTTTTTCAACCAAAGTACAACCAACTCCCTGAATAGCATAACTACCGGCCTTACCAAAAGGCTCTTCTGTATCAATATAGGTAGATATTTCTTCTTTAGATAATGAATGAAAAGTCACATCTGTTTTGCAAATTTTTTTCTTTTCCTTACCACTATCAAAATTAATTATATTATATGCGGTGAACACAGAGTGGGTCCTCCCCGATAATCTTTGTAGTGTATTAAAGGCGTCTTTGGAGTCTTTGGGTTTGCCAATTATATCATCTCCAAGAGTTACAATTGTATCGGCAGACAAAACAATCTTCTCTTTTTCTTGTAATTTGACTGAATGAGCCTTCAATTTAGTTATTCTATTTAAATATTGCGATATTGACTCACCTTTAAGGAAGCTTTCATCAATATTAGAGGGCCTAACTTTAAAAGAAAGCCCTGCTCTTTCTAGGATTTCTTTTCTTCTAGGAGAAGCCGAAGCCAATACCAACAATGTCATTAAATCCCCTTTTTAGTACCTTTTTTCTTGTTAAGCAAAAAATCCTTTTCTTCATCAGTAAGGTTTTCTAAAGAAACCTCACTTGCAGTTTTATTATCATCCGTTTCCCTCTTTGACAAGTCCGTTGGTAAGTCTGTTAAATCGGAGGGTTTTCTTTGTAAATCTTTATCCTTTATATGTTTTTTATTCTTCTTATCTTTTATTGGATTATAATATGGGACATAATCAATTTCTTCAACCGCTTTTAAGTGTGGAGCTTCAATAAAAATGTCTCCATTAGGGGCAATTTTAACGATTACATTCTCTAAAGTTTCATCTCTTAAATTACCTATATCCACTCCATTAAGAAAAATATGCCTCGCCATGCTATTAAAACTAAATAAAAAAGTTGTCAAACAAATTAAGACTATTCTATATGTCATAATATGCTCCCAATATATAAAAAAAGTAGTACTAACAGCTATTTTATCATTTTTTTCCTTTACTAAGTAAGCAAAACTTGCTCTTTTCTTATCTATGAATATTAAACTTCTTTTCATTTTTATTTATCTTACTATCTTTTACTCATGTTCTACCTTTAATACTTTTATATGGAACCAGGATCTGCAACCAACTAAATCATCATCCCCTTTGCTAGACTTATTAACCACCAGTTTGGATCTACATAACCAGGGAAAGTATAATCAAAGTAACTTAAAACTTCTTTCTGCCTTAAAAATGAGCAAGCCTAATCTATTTAAAAACCATTTCAGTATGAAGAAAACTAAAATTTATTTACTTGAAATTCATGAACATATCCTAATTTACATTTACCTAATGCTCAATTCTATTCAACAACAAGAATGGTCCCAGGCCTTGAATTATGCTCAAGAGGGTCGCGATTCATTAAGTAAATTAGCCAAAATATATGACCATAATTATTCGTATCAAGGCGACATGGTACTGTCTTATCTTAGCGGTATTATCTATGAACAAATCGGCGAATATGAAAAAGCTTACCAGATATATAAACATTGTTTAGTCATTCACGATAACAATAGAAAAAAGCTTCATACATACAAAGGAGTAACTCCATTTTTATATTCTGACCTATTTCGCTTAGCTACCTTCTTAAATAAAAACAAAGAGTTAAGTTTTTTAAATAATAAGTTTAAAAAAACTGGTAAAAAAGAAATCCCGACCCACCATGATTCCAATGGAGAAATAATTGTAATCCATCAAATTGGCAAATCCCCTTTTAAATCTAATGATCATTTTTATTATTCTTATAAAAACCAAGTAGTGGGATACAATTTTCCCATATATAAAAAACAACGGTATTATGTTCATAATTCAGAATTATTTATTCCCACATTAGATATCAAAGCTCGGTCATATTTACTGCAGGATTATAGTGAAATAGCGATTCAATCACTTGAAGATAGAAGAAAATTACTTGAAAGAAATGTATTTCGAAAAAAGAAAAAGGGTGAAACAAATATTAACATGCTAGATTCATTAAGTATTTTTAATGCTTCTACTTCTCAAATTGAAACCAGGTATTGGAGCACTTTGCCAAGTAAGATAAAAATTTTGCGTCTTTTTGTTCCTCCCGGTACTTACAAACCCACCATTTCATTCTTATCACGCTTTAATCAACCTAATATTAAGACTAATCTTCCCGCTTTAAAAATAGAAAAAAGTAAGAAATATTTCATTTATCAAAGGACTTTCTAGACTTTTTCTTTCTTTTTTGATTAGGTTACATATAAAGGAGTGTATCTTTGGTACATCAATTATTAACTTATTAAAATTATTGATTTTTTAAAGGGCAATAGCAATGCGTAATATTATTTTATTTATGTTCCTGATTTTCGGGTTATTACAAGTATCACTCATACCTTTATTTGCCAAAGGGAAAGAAATAGAGGTAGAAAAAGTCATGGCACTGGTTAATGGAGATATAATACTTTTAAGTGACATTCAGGATCGTTTAAAAGAAACCCATCCAGATTATTCAAGTTCTTCTGCAGAAAAAAAAGCCTCATTAGAAAAAGAAATGTTAGAAATGTTAATTGATGAATCTCTAATTCAGCAAGCTACTGAAACTATGGATTTGGAAGTCTCTGAAAAATTATTAAACCAACAAATTGAACAGATATTAAGTAAAAATAAAATAACCATAAGCCAATTAGAAAAATTTCTTAATTCCAATGATACCACATTAGCTGAGTATAGAGAGGAAATGAGAAAAAAGCTACTGACCCACGAATTCATCCGAATGGTCATCAGACCTAAAGTCAATGTTAATGACGATGACATTACGGCTGCTATATTAAAGAACGGTGGAACAAAATTTTTAGAATATATTCAGTTTCATGTGAAACATATCTTTCTAAAAAATGGCCTTCAGGCTGCTCAAAAAATGGATAAAATTTACCAAGAGCTTAAATCAGGTGTATCCTTTGAAACATTGGTAAAAAAATTCTCTGAAGACTCTCATACTAAAGACAAAGGAGGCGACTTAGGTTTAATAGCTAAAGATGATATTTCTTCTCAATTAAGAAAAGAGCTTATTAAATTAAAACCAGGTCTCTTCTCTAAGCCTATTGCAACATCTACGGGAATACATATTTTAAAACTAATAAAATTTGTTAGTAAGAAACATCCTGAAATGGCTCGCTTAAGACAAAAATGGGAAGCACAATTAACCGAACAAGCAATAAGAACTCAACTAAATGTATGGGTTCAAAACCGTAGAGGAGCCTCTACTATAAAATATCTAAACTAAACCATCTAACTTAATCATTTAAACGGCTAATAACACTGAATACCATACGATTGAATCATTACAAAAGGATTTTAATATGAAGAAAATTGGTATTACTCTAGGCGATATTACGGGGATTAACGTTGAAATTCTAATGTCCAGCATTTTAGATTTATTGAAACAAGGCTATTTCAAAACCAACAAATTAATAATCATTGGAAGAAAAGATTTATTCGAGCAGATTATTCAAAAATGTAATTTTTCCAATCAAGAAAAGGACTATTTTAATTCTATCAATAATATAGATTGGTTTGACCAAAACCAGTCTATACCTTTGTCAATCGATACTTTGCTGGGAAAACCTATAAACGAAGACGCTAGGTTGTTAAACGGAAAGCTGCAATATAGCTACTTATTGGATTCAGTAAACCTTCTGAAGGAAAAAAAGATTGATGCAGTGGTTAATTGCCCGGTGAATAAAAACTTAATTAACAATTATTTAATGCAAGTAAACAACACCTCCACGCAATTCACAGGTCAAACTGAATTTTATATGAAAAATTTTAACAAAGATGAAGTCATCATGAGTTTTATTGGTAAGAAGTTTAAAACAGCACTTCTTTCTACTCATCTTCCCTTAAGCGATGTTGAAGCATATTTAACATATGACCTTATTTATCGGAAGGTCAAAATAATAGAATCCAGCCTAAAAAACCTCTTTAAGATACCCAAACCTGTTTTACGGATCTGTGGATTAAATCCACATTGTGGAGAAGATGGCTTAATAGGAACCTTTGAGAAAGAAACTCTTAATCCCGTTATCCATAAACTTAAAGATGAGGGTGTTGATCTTTACGGTCCTTATCCGGCAGACAGCTTTTTTAATCTATCAATGAAGTCAGCTATTTATACGGACATGGGAATTACTTTATATCATGATCAAGGTACTATTCCTTTTAAGATGATTCATTTGGATTCAGGGGTTAATATGACCTTGGGATTAGATTTCATCCGCACTTCTACCGATCATGGCCCAGCTTATGATCTGGCATTTCAAAGAAAAGCCTCCTATTTTAGTTTATTAGCTGCTATTAAAGTATGTTGTCAATAGTGCTAGCAACTCTAACTGCCCAATTTATACTAGTGGTGTTTTAGTGATTGAGATACTAGTCACTAGCTGCTAGTTACCGGTATATATCGATGGTAAAGTAATAGTTTTATACATCATAAATTAGACCAGAGACAAGCAACTAGCGACTAGCAGCGTTAACGTTGAGTCAAAAAATAAACAAGAAATGAAATTTATCGGTCTTTATTGACATCTCACTGATGAGCTTCCCTGTAAATTATATTTTTTTATAAGTTTAAAAAGGGTGGATTTGGCTATACCTAGTTCTTTGGCTGTTCTTTGTTTGTTCCAATTATTTTTGTTTAGATATCTATTGATGATTTCAATTTTATGCTGATCGAAAGTTTTAATTTTCGATTCTGATGACAAATGTTTTCTTTCGGGATCTGAAATGGGATATTTTGAAATGCAGTTATGTTCCATTGGATGTATGTGTTGCAATAGATATTGTAGAATAATGTTTTTTAACTCTCTAATATTTCCTAAAAAAGGATAGTTATACAAAAAATTCATTATTCGCATAGTTAATAAAGGTGGATTTATAATATTATGTTTTTCGATGAATAAATTATAATAATGATCGGTTAAAAGACTAATATCTTCTTTTCTTTCTCTTAGTGGGGGTATTTTAATTTCTATCATAGATAAACGATAATATAAATCTTCTCGGAATTTGCCTGAAGAAAGAGTTTCTTCCCTTAGTTGTCTATTAGTTGCGGCAATAATACGAACATCTACTAGAATAGGTTTACATGAACCTATTCTAGTAATATTGCCTGTTTCTATAGAACGAAGTAACAATGGTTGATGACTTATGGGCATTTCTCCAATTTCGTCTAAAAATAGAGTGCCTCTATCTGTATTTTCAAAGATGCCTTTTTTCATTTCAAACGCTCCAGTGAAAACACCTTTTTCATAACCAAAAAGTTCACTCTCTTTTAAAGAGTCTACAAAAGCACCACAATTAACCATATTAAAGGGTTTGTCATTTCTATCGCTTAATTCATAGAGCGCATTTGCAACCAATTCTTTTCCTGTCCCTGTTTCTCCAATAATTAAAACTGGGCAATTTGATTTTGCAGCTGACTTAATAGATTTATATAGTTTCAACATAGCAGGACTTTGGCCAATAAAGCCTAATTTTTCGAAAGATTTGTACATTGGTTTCTCCTTTTAAACAAATTTTGTGAAAGTTGGAGAAAGTACTATCAAAATCCGTGCCATTGCAGTAAAGATTGAGGCTTTAACCTTAACATACTGTAAACACTATACTTAATACATCATATTGGATTGCTAAAAAATATGAATATATTTATTGCTAACCCTTAACTCCTTAATGGGATATAAATGTCTCAGAATGAGTCATAATAGTCACATTATTGCCTTTTTTGACACACTCATGCAAAAATTGTAGGACTTAACCATGAAAAGAAAACGCTTAAAAAGAAAAGCTATTTAGAAAAATATTGAGAACTAAGTTTCTTTTGGACTAGATTATCACAAATGAATGTTTTTCCTATATCGCCACAAGCTATACTTTTTATAACGATACTCAAGAACAACATTTTTGCATAACTTTTTAGTTTTTAAATTCTTTAATTTTTCCAAAAACTGAGGGTCCTTTTTATATTGTTGATCATTCGTTATAAAAACAACTGGTCGATTTATATGTTTCAAATGAGCAAAGCACTCTTCTGATTGAATTGGTTTTTCAATATATCTAACGAGTTCTTCACTTGTTTGGTCATAAAGGTTGCTACGATTATCACAGTGCTTTTTTTGTTTCTCATGCCGAAAAACAGGACATTCTAAATGTGCAAATAGGCCCTTTCGTCCACTGCGGGCCTCAATACTATCCCCAATAGAAGGAGCATAGACAACCAAAGTTTCTGGTTTTGTATGATCAATAATATAATCTACCATACCTTGAGATTCTATTCTAGTATGGGTTTTATAAACTTCTATATATCTATATAAATGAGCTCTAAGGGATCTCATTGAAGCTTTCATATCTAAAAAAACGAACATAAAAATGAATGTAAAAGATACGGGTAACACATAAGTAATATTTCTACTTTTAGAAAAATATTCTGATAACTTTACTATAATTTCATAAATTAAAATAGCACCTAAAGTTCTTAATAAAATAACAATAAACAAAGTTGTCGGGAGATAACGAGATACTTTATGTAAAAAAAGATAACCCAATCGATACACTGGTTGGTATGGAACATAATACAAACTTAAAATAAAAAAACTTAATAAAAAGAAAGAAATAATTACGTTATGTACAGGAGGATCCACTTTACGATAATTTTTTATTCTTAAAATAGGAAAAATGATTGATACAAATAAAGATATTAATCCAAAGTACAACAAAACTTGACGAGTGGTAAGATTCAAACCTGAAATATTTTTCCCTGAATATATAACTTCTTTTTTCATTCCCAGAAACAAACTATAAAATCTTTCAAAAGGTTTAAAAAATTTAAAGTCTGTATAGTAAGGCAATAAACCCTTTACACTGCTCCCAATATTATTCGATTTGGTAACCATAACAATAACGTATAATAAGATTGCTCCAATGAAAAAAAGAAATCCGTAACGAAACAAAATATTCTTAATTTTACCAAAATCTTTTCTTGAAACAATCAAAGCATGAAGCAATACACTAATTTGTATTACTACAAAGATTGTAAATATTGACGGGTGAAGCAAAAAACTAAAAGGAAGCGTTGGGATCAATAATATATTAACATACCGAGTTGATTGCAGTTTTTGATAACCAAAAACCATACCCGTAAGCAAAGGTAAAATAATTAACTGAGCCCCTATGAGAGAGAAACCACCATAATCGACTTGCCATCCTGGAAAGAAAAAATTACTAACCCCAACCAAACCAATTAAAAAGTATAAAAACGAATGCCTACCGGGGAAAATCATGAAGGATACCCAATAGATCATGGGTCCAAGGCATCCCAGAAAAAAAATTAACCAGGTCTTTATAGCTTGTGCAGCAAAAAGCCATCTTAATTTGATGAACAAACCATGAAATAATCCAACAACCGTATGAGTCCCAGTCTGATAGAAGAGATAATTAGTTTCTCCAAAAAGTTCCGAAAGAGAATACTTATTTAAACTAAGAAGAGGGTTACCTGAATCTAAAATTCGAGAAAAGAATGTCATATGAGCAATACCATCATGATAACTCGTCATTCCTGGTACATCCCGTAAAGTATGATGCCAATACTGCACAGAAATAAAAAACAAGAGAATAAAAGCAAGCCAATGTCTCTTTCCTCTTAATATAAATGAGTAAATTTCATGACGTTCTTTAATAATAAACCAAATACCAAATAACTGTAAAACAAGGCAAATGGGTGCAATTATCCATAAGGCAGGCCATTCAAACACCCCCAAGATAGCTGAGATTGTTCCCATCACGACTACACCAAAACTAAACATGATGGGAATTTCTTTGTAAGAAATATCTTTAAAAAGAAAACCAAATAGTTTTTTAATGGTAAAACTGAATCCTAAAGCTTGTACCAATAGCAAAACTAGCCATATTAAATCTAAAAACATCCAATAAATCATATCGATCTTCTACATTTACTTAGTGACCTGCCAATTAGTTACCAGTAACCAGTTAATAATGACTAGTATTACAATTATTGAAACAACATTAGAGTAAATAGCGTAATTAGGGCTAATGTCACTGAATTGACAAGGTACCTACATTTTACCTAAAATAAGAAAAGAAATTACAAAAGCAAAAATAGTTTGCGCTTCTATAAAAGCTAAGCCCAATATAAACATCAAAAACATTCTGTCAGATGATCCGGGATTTCTTGAAATACCATCCATAGCTTTAGTAATGGTCATACCTTGACTTAAGGTACCTCCCAAAGCAGCTATTCCAATAGCCATACCAGCTCCTATTGGAACCAGCCAAGTTGAAGCAGAAACAGCGTCTCCACCACTTGCTAATAAACTACCAAAGCATACAAAAGCACTACCAAAAATCATCGAGAGAAAAATAAAAATTCTTTTCATCTAAAACCTCCTAAAAATATATTACAACTCCTAAGATCAATGATCATGAGAGGTTGCAATTGATATATAAACCGTACTTAAAACTGAAAATATATATGTCTGGATTATACAAACTAACAACCCCAATCCCATAAATATAATTGGAACAAATAAAGGAACTAAACCTGAAAAAATTGATAATACGGTGTGATCTCCATTTATATTACCAAATAAACGTAGAGATAAACTAATCGGTCTTAAACTATGACTGATTAATTCTAAAAGAAACATAAAAGGCGCCAAAAAAATCATTGGACCGGTAAATTGTTTTAAATAAGACATTCCGTGTTCTCTAAAACCACAGTAATTGTAAAAAATAAAAGTGCAAACCCCCATAGCTAAATTATTAGAAATAGAAGTAGAAGGAGAAACAAATCCCGGTATAAAAGATGAAATATTGGAAAGAAATATATATAAAACCAAGGCTCCTATCAAAGGGAAATACCGGTGAGCATTTTTAGGAACTATCGCCTCAATCAATTCTAAAATAAATTCGGTAAAGACTTCTAATAGATTTAATAAACTGACTCTTTCATCGGCAACCTCGGTAGATAATATTCTCTTTTTGTTAAATTGAACATAAATACCCAGAAGTAAAATAAGTAAAAAAATCATAACCGATGCAGCTAAATGGTGATACTGATGAGATATACCTAAACTAGATATCCATGAATGAGCTCCCTCTATCGAGGCAAAAGCTATTTCACTAAAAAATAAGCATGCCCCAATATAACAAGCAGCAATCTTTCTTATGAATGAAACCATACTTTTTAGTATCATTCTTAACCTTTATAAATAAAATCAACACCTTACAGGACGATACTTATTTTAAGTCATTTTACAATCTTTCTCAAGAAGATTGTGGTAAGTTTTGTTTTTTTTGCAAATACCAAGCTCCAAGTATGGACAATATGGCATTAAACCCACCAATTAGAAATAGTAAAATTCTCTCTCTGTCTTTCAACCAGATAAAATAGATTATTAATAATAAAAGAGCTATTTTACCTATAACAACTAAAGCCCAGAAAATAAACGTTGTTGGTTTTATAGAACCATTGGACAACTGATAAAAGATCAAATGACTAATACCATAAAAAAATAGTAGAATTATGGTTCCGTAGCCAATACCTGCCATCAAAGAAATAGAGAATGGATAAATTGGAAATAGACAAGCTAACCAGATAATCGATATCAATAAATAAGTTAGTATGTTCTTCTTTAAAACCCCGAAAAAGATCTCATTTTTTTTCAATTTTTCTCAACTCCTTCACTTCTTTAAAGATTGGTATGATACTAATTATAAGTATCAATGTCGCCAAAAAGAGAAAACCTAATTTAATTAAAGTTTTTTGGCCAAGATAAGGGTAAAGTAGTGGTGTAAAGTATTCTTCAAGGTAATTGAAAGCCAATAGAATAATTATCAACTCAAAACCAAATCCTGTTAATAATGCATATAAGCGAAGAAAGCGCTTCATAGTTACCAAACTTTACCAAAGCATTGTTATTTTTTCTATTTATCTATTATAAATGGCTATTATTTAAAAGAAAAAAATTGACCTTGAAAGAAAATTACTATTTTGATATTTTCCTGGCGTTTCTTATATTCCTAGCATTTAAGCCATTTAGGTTCTTTTATGGAAACAGACATTTGGCAACAAACATTATCAGCAATAGAAGCCAGAATTGAAGAGCAATCTTTTAGATCCTGGTTCATACCTATAAAAGCAAATATTATTAATAACAATGGACTTCTTTTAATTGTTCCCAATCAATATTTCAAAGATTGGTTAATAGAAAGATATTTAACGATTATCCAGGAAGAATTATATAGGACTTCTTTAGGAAAAATCAAGGATATCAGTATTTCTTGCGAAGGAGAGGAACATTTACCGACCGAAAGCATCAGTCTTAAGAAAGAAATAGCTCCCATTATCACTAAAACAACTAATCAAAGTAGTAAATTTGATGATTTTTCGGTAAATTCAGAGATTCAACAGCTTTTTGGTGATTTTACTGAATATAAACCTTTAGAAAGTAACCCTATTTCGACCAACGACATTACTCCACATAACAATGAAGAAAAATCTATTAAAACCAAATCTTCCTCTTCAAAAAAACCTCTTAGAGCCCCAAATTTAAAACTAAGAGACAAATCTCTTTTTACTAACATTCCATTCAATTTATCATA